>SKJK01000179.1 GCA_007121995.1 Desulfobulbaceae bacterium | reverse complement strand
GTCACGGATACAAGGTATACGATTATCGACATGATCAGATTAGAGGGATACGTATTGCTATTGTCGGACCTGCTTCATTTATTGCAGGATCAATGCCAATCGGTTTCAAGTCAGCATTGTCTGTCTGCGCTGCCATTAATCGACCCATCTCCTTAAAAAAATGACTTTTTCAAAGAGACAAGAAAGTCTGGATCACAGAAAGGATTCTGGAAAGGGGCTGGCAACCACTTCAAGACGCAACAAAAAAGATGCACGGGGAAACAAATAAGATGCGCCCGGCTCGAGCGGGGGGGAGGGAATAACGAAAAATGAAATGGAATTATGGTTGAGAGGAATCCTGACAACGATTGGCAGGCAAAAGCACCTGCTCTACCCGCGGCTGAATGATATCCAGCAACCCCGGATTTTCCAGGTAAGGGCAAGGCTTGTCATATGGAAAATCCCGGCACTGCTGCGGCCGGGCTTCGTGAATGGTGCAGCGCCGACACATCCGCTCGTTGGCAAGCAGGATACAGGAACCATCGTCCCTGGTCTTAAAAGTATTTTTCCCTTCCATAAATCGCCTGCGCACTTCGCCGTCGCTGATGCCAAAATGCCTGGCCATTCGATTGATATCCTCTGCCCGCACAAACAGAGTAGACCCAGGGAGGCGATAACAGCAATAGCCGGGACAGTAATTGCAGTAGGTTTTATTGCGGGCCAGAACATACCCGATAGGATCTTTCTCCATATCAGCGAAAACTCCCAGGTTCGATTCGATACCGTCGGAGCAGGCGTTGCAGGGCTTGCCTTTCCATTCCACAGGCCCGGGCAGCAACAGTCACATTACCCTCAGCAACCTGAAGGGCCTCGGTGAGATATTCCGTATTGAATTGCACCAGAATGTTATGCTTGGCTTCTTTATAGGAAAGATGCCGCCAAGCATCCGGGCCGCCGGTTTGTACCGGTTCGATAGAAAATGATTGATGATCGCAAAGGTCTTCGATTTCAATGCGGCTTCCCTGACTAAGTAACACGGCCCGGTTGACCACATTTTCCAGTTCCCGGACATTACCAGGCCAAGGACGCTGCATGAGGTTACGCAGGGCCTCAACGCTCAACTCCAGGTCCTCTCGTCCATGTTCTTTGCTGTAACTTTCCAGAAAATGCTGCGCCAGCAAGGGGATATCGGAGACCATGTCTATGAGGGAAGGCATGACCACCGTCATGACGTTGAGACGATAGAACAGATCCTCCCGGAACTCACCCCGTTTAATTTTCCCTTCCAGATCCTGGTTTGTCGAGGCCACCACCCGGACATCGACGCTGAAGGTTTTGTTCTGCCCCAAAGGCTGGACCTCTTTCTGCTGCAGGACCCGAAGCAACTTGGTCTGCACGGTTACCGGGATATCAGCGATTTCATCCAGGAGGATGGTCGAACCCTGAGCTTCGACAAAAAGGCCGGTCTTATCCTGGTCGGCACCAGTAAAGGCGCCCCGACGGTAACCAAACAATTCACTCTCGAGAATGTGCTCCGGCAAGGCCGGACAATTGACCGTCACCATGGGCCGGTGTGCACGACCAGACAAGGCGTGCAGGGCTCTTGCCGCCAACTCCTTACCGGTACCCGATTCACCACGAATTAAAACGGTTACATTGCTGGCCGCGACCCGTTCAATCAACGCCACTGTCCGCAGTAAATGTTGCGAACGGCCAACAAAACCATACCAATTATCTCCGTCGGCGAGGCGATGCTGAAGCCGCTTATTTTCTCGCAGCAGTCGGGTTCGTTCAACAGCTCTGCCAATGGTGCGAATGATGCGCTCATTGTCGAAGGGTTTTTCTATGAAATCATAGGCGCCCTCCTTCAGGGCTTGCACCGCCATTTCAATCGTCCCGTAGCCCGTCATGAGAATGGTGGTGACGGCCGTGTCCAACCCATTGATTCGGTTGAGAAACTCAAAACCATCCATTCCTGGCATCTTAATATCGGTCAGGATAACATCAACGTCATGACTCTTAAGCTGCAACAAGGCCTGCTCGGCGGAAAAAGCCGTCTCCACGGTGCAACCGCATTTTTTCACCAGCACTTTGGTCAACAGATTGAGCATATCGGGCTCATCATCGACAATCAGTACTTGTGGGCGATCTATCCGGTTCATGGCCGTGTCCTATTGGTTGCCAACGATCAAAAATTTAAAAAATATTTACAAGCAAAGAATCCAGCAATGGCATCTGCCGAGAATAAAAAAATGTTCCATCTATACCCGGCAGTGCACCAAGAGCCCAGCCGTCACGGATTCAGGGGGCAGAGACCGTTCACGCAACCTCTTGTCCCCCGTCATCGGCACGAAAATGATCATAACCCCGATATGTCACAGCCTCTTCCCGGCAGCTCCCGTCTGCAAACTGACGGACCAGGGTCACCCCCGTTCCGTCCAGAATATCACCAACCGGCGTAACCGTCAGCTCACACTGTTCGGAAATACGATGTATCGCAGTACTGTTGGCTGGATCGGCGGTGAACAGCAATTCGTAATCCTCACCGCCACTGATAGCCCAGTCCAACGGGTCAGCGCCAAGGAAATGCGCCGGCGCGGCAAGGGTTGCCAAGCCAGGAAGATCGTTCCCGATAATACGTCCTGCCACCCTGGATTGTGTGCAGATGTGAGCCAGGTCAGTGGCCAGTCCATCGGAAAGATCCATCATGGCATGAGCCAATCCCGCAGCAGCCAGCGCCTGTCCCAGGCCGACTCTGGCAGTAGGATTTAGATGTTTCTCCCGGATGGCGGCAAAATGCTGCTTATCCTCACCAATACCACTGCTCAGCATGTGCAGGCCGGCAGCGGCCAGACCAAGTTCACCGCTCACCCAGATAGTGTCCCCAGGACGGGCGCCACAGCGATACACAACCTCTTTTGTCTCGGCCTGACCGATAATCGTCAAAGTGAAAGCAAATCCATGCGGATTACGCACCGTATCACCACCGATAAGCAAACATCCGTATTCGTCACAGGCAGCGGCGAGGCCTTTACCAAAAGCCTTGAACCAATCCTGATTAAATCCCCGGGGCATGGCCGCTGAGAGAAGGACAAAAAGTGGTGCCCCTCCCATGGCAGCAATATCACTGACATTGACAGAAATCGCTTTCCGTCCCAATTTTTCCGGGGGATGAAAAGACGAATCAAAATGAATCGATTCGATCAACGTATCCATGGTCAATAACCAGGATCTGTACTCATCCCGGGCGACAACCGCGCAGTCATCGCCAATTCCTGAAAGGAGATCCACATTTCTTGCCGAGCCAGCAAGGCCGACGATGTATTCGATAACTTGACGTTCATTCACGACTGATACTCCTCGTGGTCAAAATCGACGACAAGGCATTACCACGATGGCGATGCCATGGTTCACCCAAAACGGTGGCGGACAGTGCTTCCTTGGCAGAGCCTGCTGCCAATTTTTCCTCATTCGGAAAAGGCTCTATTCCCCCGACTCTTTATGGCGCAGACAAATGGTCTCCTTCAAATATCATGTATATACCTACACTTCAATGAGCCGGCGCGCCTCAATTAAAAAAATATCGAGATGTAGGATGAACACCTATTCACTTGACAACCCGTAAACCGATGTTCTGTTTTTTATCTTGAGGCTGTTGGTCCGGATCCGATACTGGCTGAGGAGTGGAAGGTGCATCAAAGCGCACCGCCTGAATAAAACGTCCTTCACCGCCCATGGTGAAGATCTCGCTTCCGGTAAACTGTGGAGTCCGCAGGGTCCACACTACTGTCTGCAAAGGAATGGCAAGTAAATGCATAGTGACCTGCCACCACTCTTCCTTCCTGCTTTCGTCGCGGGTAATATCACCAACCATGGCATAAACAAGCATCTGTGGCTGTTTTGCGGCAATGAGAACAATATCTCCCACTACTGTGTTTTCCTTGAAGGGGATGATTTTCTTCAGTTCAGCGACCAATTTTTCCATGAAATCATTTCCACATCGGGAGCGGGACATCTTGTCGCCCTCCCGAAAAAATTTAAAAGAGAATAGTTCCAGCTGACATGCACCTGGCAGTCGTCGTACATTCAATGGCTGTTGGCATGATTCAGGGTCCAATCCATTTCCACCAGGATTTCGCCTCCGTCGACTGAGGCGTGCAGAGCACAGACCTCTGTAGCCTGTAAACCAGCAAACAAAGGAATGACCAGGTGCCCGAGCAGCAGCTTGGCTCGTGCCGACATTATCGACGGTTGGTCTTCAGCCTTTTTGCGGACCACCGCGAGCATCGAATGCAAATCGGCTATCAACTTGCCGCTCTGGAAGGTCAGAAAAATGTTTACAGGCCTGCCGTTCGTTCGGGTTTCCACCTGTCCCCAGTCTACCACCTCCTGCCACCGTTGCAGCACCTGTTGGATCAATTCAGGGTTGTCGGCGATCAGCAACACCGTATCCTTAAGCAGATAGGAAGGCTGAAAAAGCCCATTTGCCATAACCAGGGAGACAATTTTCATATCATTCGTGGATACCGTCTGCACCGGCAACCCGGCAAGGAAACGCTGGACAACAACCTCGGCCAAATTCCGATCCCGTACTTCAAGGAAAAGGGCAACCACGGATTGTTTCGAACCGGAAAACGACTCCTGATCAACAAATACCCCGAATCGACCACCGAAAACATCAAAAAAAGCTGAGCCGGCCTTGCCGGTTCTTTCGGCAGGAGGCTGATCCAGAGACAATATCGACATTCCGGCTTCAAACCGCTGCCAATGGGGAATCAGTGTCAACAGGAGCTGTGGAGAAAACCAATTAGTCCAGAAAGCCAGGAGGTTGTCCGCTGGCAAGCGGCCTGAGATAGGGTTGGACACTGGCGCCGACAGGCGATATGTGGTCATCAGGGCAGCGATTTGTTCAGGACAAAAACGAACGACCAGAGTCAGGTGATTGTCCTCGGCATTGATCCGATGAAAGGCAGCGAACTGGCTGGGGGAACCACCTTGTTGATATCGCTCATTCAACCAAGCATTTGCAACATGACCACGCAATGCTTCCAGGTCGATATAAAGAAAAAAATCGGTCTGCGTTCCTGCCCTGTATTTGAATTCCTGATACCCACGGTTCAGTCGCAGTCCGCTGTTGCGGGGGCGCACTATCCCGTCCAGTACTCCATCGATGCAGCGCCTGACTGGTGCGGGATCAAGGGCTGCCACCAATACTCGGCGGTGTTGCCAAATCGTCAGGGTCTCTCCGGAGGCAAGAGGCAAACTATAGAAAGACTTTCCTTGATACAGGGACACCTCGGGCGGCCCGGATCCGAGAGCATTCGCCAGCAGCGGTATCGCAGCAAAATCATTGTGCAGATGGACAAGCAGGACCAGGTTAGCGGAGAGTGTCTCTGCATCAAGGGGACGCTTCGCATAATCGGGAAGCAAAGCCAACACGGTTTTTCCAGAGAAAAGCCGTTCAAAAAAAGGGGCATCAGCCATCTGCCCGACCACAGATGCGAATTGGTGCAGTTCGCCGACCTGAGCAGCAGTTC
>SKJK01000005.1 GCA_007121995.1 Desulfobulbaceae bacterium | reverse complement strand
TGGTGGGGCAGGCAGGTGACGTGTTCCCGTACCGCTGCCGGGAGCGCCCGGCCTTTGAACACCAGGATGTCGGCGGCCAGGCTGTTGGCCACCTCAATCCGGGTTCGACCCTGTTCGTCTACCAGGTAGTGGAACAGCAGTTCGGCCAGTCGTGGCAGGCCAATCTGCCAGGTGGTCTGGGTGGTGTTGTACAACCAGCGGGAAAAAGCAAGAAAACCTTGAAACACATCCCCGTCCGGCCAGAGGAGTGGTGCAGTCTGCTTGAAATTGCCACTGTTGTACACCATGTCCCAGAAACGGGCCAGCCGTTTCATTTCCTGCATGCGGGTAAAGGAAATCAGGTTGTTGCCCAGGATTTCATAGGGGGGGAAAGGGGAATAGACCATGGCAAACTGCCGGTCATGCCGGTTGATGGCGGTGCCGGAGAGTTTTTTGAGAATACCGATCTGGATTTCTCCTTTGGTCAATCTGGTCAGGATATTGAGGTTCTCGCCGAATTGCTCGACGGATTCGCCCGGCAGGCCGACAATCAAATCGACATGAAGATGGGCCGTTGTTTCCCGGGCGAGAAAAGAGAGGTTCTCCTTGATCCGGTCGAAGTCGAGTCTGCGGCTGATATGGGCGGCGGTTTCCGGGTGCAGGGTCTGAATGCCGATTTCCAGTTGCAACACCCCGGCGGGAAAGCGTGTGAGCCGTTCTTTGAGGCTGGGGGGGAAATGATCGGGAATGACCTCGAAATGGACATTGAAGGGTGGTTCTTTCTCTAAAAAATAGTCGAGAATACGACCGGCGGCAGTAGGATTACTGTTAAAGGTTCGATCAACAAATTTGAAGGTCCGGGCCCCCCGCTGCCATAATTGCTCCATGGCAATGAGGAAGCGGTCAATGTCAAAGGCGCGGACCTGTCTGTCCAGGGAGGAGAGGCAGAATTCGCAGGAAAAAGGGCAGCCCCGGGACGCTTCAACATAGGTGACGCGGTGGGCTAGATCCTCATCAGTGTAATACCGGTACGGCAGATTCAGGGAGGCAACGGTGACCGGGGGGGCGGTGATGATGGTTTCCGCAGGTGCTTGACCAGCTAAAAGCGACCGGCACAGGTTCGGGAAAGCCAGCTCCCCTTCGCCCTGGATCAGATAGTCGGCCTCGTGCAGATCGACCCGCAGAGGCAGATGGCTGACCTCCGGACCTCCGAGGACGATGCGGATGGCTGGGGCCACCCGCTTGAGGATGGCCACCAGTTGCTGGATCTCGACAGCATTCCAGATATAAACGCCAATGCCGACGATTATCGGATCGTCGCCCAGAATTTTTTCTGCAATATCAGTCAGCTGATCGGTAAGGCAGTACTCCTGAATACAGGCGTGCGCTTGCAGGTCACCCAGATTGGCATACAGCCAGCGCAGTCCGAGGCTGGCGTGCATGTAACGGGCATTGATGGTGGAAAGGATGATTCCGGGCATGTGGGATCTGCAGGCTCTTTGATATATTGTGTTTCCCTGGATTCGTGACGGCTGGGTTCTTGTTCTGGATATATTTGTCTGTCATCACGGATTTAGGATATTGTGATTTGTGACAGGTGCGTCCCCCGCCATGCCCGGGGTCATTCCGGTTTATTGCGCGGCCATTCGTTGCCGCAGCACTTTGTGGAGGATACCGCCGTGTCGGTAATAATCTATTTCCATCTCGTTATCAAGGCGCAGGCGTACCGGGATGGTTTCAGTCCGACCATCGGCACGGACAATCTGCAGCGTTACATCCTGGCCGGGGATGAGTTGAGCACTTAAACCGCTGATGGTAATGATTTCGCTGCCATTGAGGCAAAGGCTGTCGATGTCGATGCCCCCGGGAAACTGGAGCGGCAGGACACCCATGCCCACCAGATTAGAGCGGTGAATACGTTCAAAGGAGACAGCGATCACCGCCTTGACGCCAAGCAGCATGGTCCCTTTGGCCGCCCAGTCGCGCGAAGAGCCGGTGCCATAGTCCCGGCCGGCAAAAACCACCAAAGGGATGTTGTTGGCCCGGTAGGCCATGGCCGCATCATATATGGGCGTGTCAGTTGCCGCTGGCCACATTTTGGTCCAGCCTCCATCCCGGTCCACCATCCGGTTTTTGATGCGGATGTTGGCAAAGGTGCCCCGCATCATCACTTCGTGGTTACCGCGCCGGGAACCGTAGCTGTTAAAATCTTCGGGCACGATGCCCTGTTCCTGCAAGTATTGACCAGCCGGGGTGTCGGGACCGATGGAACCGGCAGGAGAAATATGATCAGTGGTGATTGAATCATTGAACAGGGCCAGAATCCGTGCCCCAGTGATATCGCTGGCCGGGGGGGGGGCTAAGGACATGTCCTGAAAGAAAGGCGGTTCACGGATATACGAGGAGTGCGGATCCCATTGGTAGAGGTCACCGCCACCCCCCTCCAGCGCATTCCAGCGGGCATCGCCGGCAAAGACATCGGCATAGCCGGCGGTGAAAAGAGCCGGGTTGAGAGTTTGGTGGACAACGGACCGAATTTCTTCCTCTGTGGGCCAGATATCGCGTAGATAGACCGGCCCTCCTTGGGGATCGAATCCCAGGGGTTCACTTTCCAGATTGATGCGAATGGTACCAGTTAAGGCATAGGCCACCACCAGAAGCGGTGAGCCCAGATAGTTGGCCCGGATCAGGGAGTGGATACGGGCCTCGAAATTACGGTTCCCACTGAGCACGGCGGCGGTTACCAACTGCTTGTCCTGAATGGCAGCGGTAACAGTCTGCTCCAGGGGGCCGCTGTTGCCGATGCAGGTGGCGCAGCCATAGCCGACCACATGAAAGCCAAGGGCCTCCAGGTCCGGTAGCAGGCCGCTTGCCTCCAGGTACCCCTTGACGACCCGGGATCCCGGGGCCATGCTGGTTTTGACCCAAGTTTGAGGCGATAGGCCGCGCTGCCGGGCTTTGCGGGCAAGCAGTCCGGCACCGATCATCACATCCGGGTTGGAGGTGTTGGTGCAACTGGTGATGGCGGCGATGATTACCGCACCGTTGGTGAGAACGGCCCGTGGATCATCAGTGGGCGCGGCAGTGCTGCGCTCCAGTTCCTGTTCGAATTGGCGGAAAAAATCGTCGCGGACAGCAGTCAGGGGCAGCAGGTCCTGGGGGCGTTTTGGTCCGGAAAGGCTGGGTACCGCCTCTTCCAGGGCCAATTCATAGGTGGCGGTATAGTCAGGGGTCGGGCTGCCCGGCTCGAAGAAAAATCCCTGGGCTCGACAATAGGCTGCCACAAGGTCCACCAGTTGGGCTGGCCGGCCACTGGTCTCCAGGTAGCGTAAGGTTGCTTCGTCCACCGGGAAGAAGCCCATGGTGGCACCATACTCCGGGGCCATGTTGGCGATGGTGGCCCGGTCAGGCAGGCTCAGATGCTCCAGGCCCGGACCGAAGAATTCGACAAAACGGCCAACAACACCCTGAGCCCGGAGGAAACGGGTCAGGGTAAGAACCAGGTCCGTGGCCGTGACACCGGGGCGAAGGGCACCGCTCAGGCGGACCCCCACCACTTCGGGGATCTGCAGGGAATACGGCTGACCAAGCAGCACCGCCTCTGCTTCGATGCCGCCCACGCCCCATCCCATCACCCCCAGGCCGTTGATCATGGTGGTGTGGGAGTCCGTTCCCAGGACACTGTCAGGGTAGACGACCGGATTGCCGTTGTTTTCAGCGGTACCGACCACAGTGGCCAGGTATTCGAGATTGACCTGATGGACAATACCGATACCCGGCGGTACTACCCGGAAATTGTCAAATGCCTGCTGCCCCCAATGGAGCATGGTGTAGCGCTCACGGTTGCGTTCCATCTCCAGGTCGACATTGGCGCTGAAAGCATCCCGGGTGGCACTCTGGTCTACTTGAATGGAGTGGTCGATGACCAGATCAGCGGGAATGGCCGGGTTCATGGTCGCTGGGTCACCGCCGTGCCGGGCCAGGGCGGCGCGCATTGCCGCCAGATCCACCAAGGCCGGTACTCCGGTGAAGTCCTGCAGAATAACCCGGGCGGGCATGAAAGGGATGGCTGCCAGCTGGTCACGGTCAGCCTGCCAGCTTGCCAGGTTGGTGATATCCTCGGCGCTGGCTAGACCCTGGGGAAAGTGCCTGAGCAGATTTTCCAGCAGGACACGAATGGAGTAAGGCAGGCGATCCACAGGACCGAATCCAAGTCGCTCCAGGGCCTTGACCGAATAGATGGTATAGGTTGTACCGTGAACCTTCAGGGTCGTCCGGGGGGAAAATGAAGCGAAATCGATCGTTGCCGCCATGCGTGCGTCCTCCTTTTCGTGGTCAGTGCTTCGGGGCAGATGAGTTTTCATCCAATTATGCCAGATTTCTCGGAAACGAGAACCAGATTACGAATTCAGGCTCATTTTTTACCGAGCCAGCGGAGGTCGTAGAGATCGGTGCGCCGGCTTTGGGCGTTACGAACGCTGCCCAGGGCTCGTAGCTCCTTGATCAAGTCCAGATCGAGATCAGTGACAAGGGTGGTTTCGATTCCTGGAGTCGCTTCCGCAGCAATAGCATCGTGGGGAAAGGAAAAATCGGAGGGGGTGAATACAGCTGCCTGGGAATACTGGATGCCCATGGTCTCTACTTTGGGGATATTGCCGACACTGCCCGATATGGCCACGAAGCATTCATTTTCGATCGCCCGCGCCTGAGCACAGCGGCGGACGCGGAGATAACCGGTTTTGGTATCGGTCCAAAAGGGAACGAGCAGCAGTTTCATTCCCTCGAGCGCCTGTAAGCGAGGCAATTCAGGAAATTCGACGTCGTAACAGATCAGAATGCCGATCTTGCCGATATCCGTATCAAAGACTTTTAATTCGTTGCCACCGGTGAAGCCCCAGTGGGCATCCTCCTCTGGAGTGATGTGTAGTTTGGCCTGGCTGTCCCAGGTGCCGTCACGCCGACAGAGATAGCTCACATTGCGCAGTGTCCCGGATTCATCCAGAAAGGGGACACTACCGGTGACGATATTGATATTATAGGTTAAAGCCATCTCAACCATGGCCTCGCGCATGTCTTCGGTGTACCCAGCCAGCATACGCATGGCCTCGGCGGGATTGCTGTCTCCATGGGTATGGATTAGCGGGGCGTTGAGCAATTCGGGAAAAAGAACTATATCGGCCTGATAATCGCTGACGGTATCGACAAAGAATTCGACCTGCTGCATGAAGTCATCAAAGGACTGAAAGCGTCGCATCTGCCACTGAACAACACCGAGGCGGGCAACGGATTTGGCTCCGCCGATCAGTCGGGTCTTTTTTTCATAATAGATATTGATCCATTCGAGCAGAACCGCATGGCCACGGGAATGATGGTCTTTGGGCCAATAGTTGGGGAGCAGATTGCGGACATGAAAATCATTTGAGAGTTGAAAAGTCAGGACCGGATCGTGCATTTCCTGGTTTTTCACTTTAAGAATATACAGCTGGGGCGACATCTGTGACGAGTGTTCATGATAGCCGGGAATCCTCCCGCCAAGGAGGATACCTTTCAGGTTCA
>SKJK01000335.1 GCA_007121995.1 Desulfobulbaceae bacterium | reverse complement strand
GTGACCAGCCGCCCGCTTGACAAAGAAACCGCCGAACTTATGGCAGCAAATTTTCTCGAAGTCGTCTGTGCTCCCGACTTTGAAGAGGGAGCACTTTCAATTCTCGCCCGTCGGAAAAATCTGCGGGTGATCCGCATCGGCGGCATCAGCCGCCTGGCTGATTTCGAGCAGCATCGCTTTGTTGATTTCAAATCTCTGATCGATGGCGGAATCATCGTCCAACGCTCAGCGGTCAACACCATCCGCACCGCGGCGGACCTGAAACCGGCAACCACCACCTACAAAGGGGTTGCCTACCAATGCGAACGCCAACCGACCCCCAGAGAAATCGAAGATATGCTGTTTGGCTGGGCAGTCGAACACGGGATCACGTCCAACTCGGTGATTTATGTCAAGGACGGTTGCACCACCGCTATCGGCGCCGGAGAGCAGGACAGGGTCGGTGTGGCGAAAATCGCTATCCACAAGGCCTATGTCAAATACGCAGACATTACCTGCTTTGACACCCATGGCATTCCCTATGCGGACCTGGTCATGGAAATCGCCCGCGGTCAGCGGGATAGCGCCGACAAGGAGGCGATTGACGCCAAAGTCATGACTGACCGAGCTGGTATTCCGGGCTCTGTGATGATTTCCGATGCTTTTTTTCCTTTTCGTGACGCCGCCGATGTAGGCATTCGAGAAGGTGCCACAGCCATTCTCCAGGCAGGAGGCTCTATCCGTGACTTTGAGTCCATTACGGCCTGCAACGAGGCCGAACCTCAGGTGGCAATGATGTTCACCGGGCAACGATCCTTCAAGCACTAAGGCGCGCCGGCGTTTCCTCACTGGTAGTGAGCACATGCGATCAGTCGGGAACCTCTGATGGTAGCGCTTCAGGTTCCCGGCTGATCTACGGTTTCCCAGCCTTCTCTGGCAGCTGAGCGCAAACAAGCCTCGGCAATGCGAACGGCAGCCACACCCTCCTCACTAGGGATCGGATTCTCCTTTTCGCCACGGAGAAAACCAAGCCACTCAACCAACAACGGCACAATGGTGCTCACCGGCTCTTGCAAGTCAAGGAGAGTAGCGCCTTTTCCACGAACCAAGGTACAACTGTGGAGCACATGGTCGCCGTGCAGCTGCCCCAGCCCCCCTATGAATTCAAACCCTCCGGAACGAGCCGTTCCGACTTTGGAACAGTTGATAGTGCCCATGACTCCGCTTTCCAGTTCCACCAGTACTATCAGGTAATCTTCGAGTTGTTTTGTATGTCGACGCTGCGTTCGGGCCAGAACCCGGACGATTTCCTGGCCGGTAATAAAACGCAGGGCATCAAAGACATGGACCGCTGTCTGCAGACTGACACCGCCTCCTGCCAGTGATGGTTCATCCAGCCAGGACAGTGTTGCCGGTTCAAGATGTTGATTGGCGGTGAACCCATACAAAGGACCTATTTTGTCAAGATGGTCACGGAGCATGTTGATCACTCTATTATAGCGTAAAGTCTGCCCAATAGTCAGCAACAGGCCGGTGCGAAAAAAATCCTCACGGATACCCTCAGCATCCGAGACGGATATGGCCATGGGTTTTTCGAGGAGCAGAGACTTGCCGGCCTGCGTGCAGGCCGTGGCAACCTCCCTGTTTAACCCCGGAGGCAGGGTAGCGATGACCGCATCGACCGTCGGATCATTGACCAATTGACGCCAATCAGCATGCCACCGACATGCCCATTGCCGAGCCTGCTCCTGACCCTGCGGAGATCGCCTGCTGATGGCAGCTAAACTGAGTCCGTCCACATCTTTTATGATATGGCGGGCATAGCGGCTGCCATGCCTGCCAGTGCCGATTATGCCAATTTGCCATGTCTTGGTTGCTGCCATCATGGTTCACTCTACTCGTTGGCATCCTTGGCTGAGTTGGCAGAAGGCCGAGCGGACTGCAGCCGCGCCCTTCTCCTGAATACATGCAATGCTGCAGGATAGCTGAACAAGGCGACCGGCAAAGCCAGCGCCAGTCCACCGGCAAGTAGAACGATAATAGCGTTCAGCCCCAACTGCCCGACCAAAACCGTCGCCTCCACAAATCCGGTCTCCTGTATCCTTACCACGGTCATCTGCACATTTGTCCACCCGGCCCGTCCCGGCAACAGGACATTACCGGCCAGATAGGCGAGGTAATACAGAGGAATGTACGTAAAGGGATTACAGATAATGGTGCAGGTGATAAAAGCGGCTACGGTACTGCTCTTTGTACCCATGGTGATAAAAAGAAGAAGCAGGGATTTAAAGGGTGAAAGAGGAGCGATACCGATACCAACCCCTACCGCCGTCCCTCTGGCCAGCGCCACCGGAGAACCCTGCAACCGTTTCAATTTGTGAAAAAGAGAGATGAGTGCCTTGACCACGGGATACCTGAGTTAGTCCTCAATAACTTGATCTATACCTGTTTACTTTACCATCTTTACCTACATCAGGTCGTTTGTCCGCACAATGAGACCCATCCAACCGGCAATGACTTCGGATCGATTTCCAGGGCATCGATAAAATTTTGCAAAGCAGATACGGAGCAGTTGACCGAAGACGAACGAATACCGGCACGGGCATCAGCCATCTCCCGTCGCAAATAACTCAGCAGGGCTCTGCCAACTTCCTGTCGGAATTCGGTATAGGGCACGCCGATCCGGTCGCTGAAACCGACAAAACGACGCCAATTGCAAATCGACCGATTAATACCCCGGAACAAGGATAAATCACGATTTTCCACATCAAGATCGCGGAGAATAATTTCCTGATACCGCTCCAACACCGCATCCTGCAAGGGTTGCAGTTCTTCCGCGGAGAGAATGAAACCAGGCCCCTCCTCATCTTCACAAAGATAATACAAAGTGGTATGGAGGGCGACCTCGGGTATTTCACCGGAATGGCGGATGAGCAAATACTCCTCCTCCAGAATGTATTCACGCTCACTACCGATCATATCCGACCATGGCCATTATCGCTGTTGTCGAGTTGATACAAATCACGAATCGTTTTAATTCGTTCATTCAAGCTGATGCAGTGATGCTCGGTTTTCAGATAACAAAGGGGATGGTAGACAACCTTACCGGTGATAGCGGCGATCATCTTTTCCAGTCCCAGCCGATCCATCTCTTCCATATTGCCCAGTCGTCCCATAGTTTTCTCGACCTCTGCCCGGACAAGGTCCTCAACACCGGCGCGCAACTGAATGATCGTCGGTGTTGCTTCCATATTAGCAAGCCATTTAGCGAACTTCAATTGCTCTTCGGCAATAATTCGTTTGGCCTTGATCGCTTCTTTGTCCCGTTCGTATCGGTTCATTTCGACGACATTATGCAGATCGTCGATATCATAGAGGTAGATATTGTCAAGATCATTGATAGCCGGATCAAGATCCCGAGGCACAGCAATGTCAATGAAAAACAAGGGACGATTACGCCGTTCCCGCATAACCGGACGTACATCTTCTTTGCGAAGAATAAGATCAGGAGAACCGGTCGAACTGATGATAATGTCGACCTGCTGCAATTGATCCAGCAGTTCATCCAGGGCCACAGCCTGACCATTGTAACAGCGGGCCAGATCAACCGCCCTCTGCAGGGTTCGATTAGCTACCACGACTTCAGTGACTCCCTGCCCCACCAGATGTTCCGCCGCCAGT
Organism: Desulfobulbaceae bacterium; assembly: GCA_007121995.1. Taxonomy (GTDB): domain Bacteria; phylum Desulfobacterota; class Desulfobulbia; order Desulfobulbales; family Desulfobulbaceae; genus Desulfobulbus. The sequence continues at coordinate 1,901 of SKJK01000335.1, read as the reverse complement.
TCCGCCATCTCACCAGCACCGACCAGTAATACTTTTTTTCCGGCAAGACTGCCGAAAATCTTTCTGGCAAGTTCAACCGCAGCATAGCTGATAGAAACAGCGCTGGCCCCTATACGGGTTTCGGAACGGACCCGTTTGGCCACAGAAAAAGATTTGTGGAGCAGCTTGTTGAGAATAAACCCGGTACACCCCTTTTTGGTCGCATGTCGATACGCCTCTTTCAATTGTCCCAGAATCTGACTTTCACCGATGATCATAGAGTCAAGGCTGGCTGCTACCTGAAACAGATGACCTACGGCATCTGCATTGATATGCTGATAAATGTGCTGGTGCAAATCTTCAGTGGATACGGAATCAACAAATAACCGTTCAAGAACACGTGTTCTTGCCTGGTCAACATCCCTGCAGGTGAAAAGAATTTCCACCCGGTTACAGGTGGAAAGAAGATAATACTCCCGTATCTCTTCCAGATTTTCCAGAGCCTGCAACGGCTCCTCATAACCGGAAGAAAGCGCTAATTTTTCCCTGACGGCCAGAGGTGTTGTTTTATGATTAACGCCCAACAGGACGATAGTGTCACGACGCATAGGTGTGGACCCCTTTCAGGAGAAAGGAAACCCCCCAGAGGGTAAAGAGTACGGACAGGAAAGCAATGATACTGAGAATTGCCGCCCGGCGTCCCCGCCAGCCGACGGTAAACCGTTGATGAACCACAGCTGCATAAAGAAACCAAGTCACCAAAGACCAGGTTTCCTTGGGGTCCCAATGCCAGTAAGCCCCCCAAGCCTGTTTTGCCCAGATAGAGCCGGTAATCAGCCCCAAGGTGAGCAAAGGAAAACCGATACTCAAACAATGATGATTGAGGGTATCCAACGCTTCCAGGGAAGGCAGACGGGAATAAAATAAGCCAAACCGCTTCTTTTTGATTTCCCGCTCCTGCAACAGGTACATACTTCCACCGATGCAGGCTAAGGCGAGAAATCCATACGCAATCAGGGTCACCGAGGCATGAATCGGCAACCACCAGGATTGCAGGACCGGGGCCAACGGCACTATATCCCGGGAAGAAAAGGCTGCAACCAGCATCAAGGCCAGCACCAGGAGACAGACAAAAACCCCAAGGTTTTTCACCGTATACCGCCAGCGAAAAGTCAGGTAGCAACAGCTCAGCGACCAGGCAAAGAAAGAAACCGTCTCGTGGTGACTGGTAATCGGGGTATAACCAGCTTCAAAATAGCGGGCAACAATGGTCAAGGTATGGAGACAAACCGCTGTGAGGAAAAGAAGATAACCGATGCGGCGCACTTTCTGCTGCTTGTTGAAAAAAAAGACAAGATAAGCTGCCGTGGCAAGCAGATACGCCAGGACACTGCCCTGAAAAAGCAAAAAGCTCATGCGCCCTCCTTTCGCAGCAAATCTGGCTCGACATTGACCGGATGGCCGAGAACAGCCTGCAGGTGCTGCCGAACCCTTTCCCAATGATTATCGCGAATCCAGTCCACTATATCGTCATGAAGAATCTGTTGGAAAAGTATCTTTTTCCTTTCCCAGTCCTCCTCTATCAGGATGTCGTCTCGCAGCATGGCCATTAAAGCGGTGAGGAGTGTATACTCTTCACCGAAATCGTATTCAAGTCGCCGCTTGACCATGGCTGCCAAGGCAGGTGACCTGCCATTAGTGGCGACGCTGATGGTCAGATCCCCTCTCCGGATCGAAGCAGGAGTGTGAAAATCACAGGCATCAGGGGCATCCGCCCGGTTAATCAACAATCCCGCAGCCTGGGCATCACGGGAAAGAGAACGCTGCACATCGGCAATGTCGGTCGCGGCAAAAACAAGGAAGGCACCTTGAAGGTCAGCGGCATCATATGTTTTTTGACGCCATTCGATGCGCTTCTGCTC
>SKJK01000368.1 GCA_007121995.1 Desulfobulbaceae bacterium | reverse complement strand
TGAACCCTGTCTGGTCTTAACGATCATGTGGGGTACACTGTTGGTGACGCGTGAACTGACCCAACCTGTACTCCCCTCAAAATCTCGGACATTGAGCCACTCGCCTTGACGATTGATGATTTCAAGGGGAAATCCATTGTCAAGCTTCCAGATGACACTGTGATTCAAACCGGGTCCGGAGCGCATATTGACATTATTGCCTCTGATCGCGACCATCCCGGCGAGGGCGACATTGTGGAAAAGAAAAAGAACAATAAAAAGAATAGCGAGGGATACAATAATTCGTCGTGTTTTCATGGCGAATGTGTCTGCTGTACGGGTTTATTTGATGGAGGCGGAGTCGAGTTGAGGACATAACCTCCGATTTCAAGGGAGATGGCATTAAACTGGCAAGCCTTGGTGCTGCATTGCAAGCAACCGATACACTCGCGGCTGTTCGGTGTCTCGTTGAAACGAATGTCCACCGGGCAGATCGCGTGACAGGCCCCACACTTTGTACAGTTATCTTTATTAAATTTCAACCTAATCAGGCTGACTCCATTGAACAGACCATAAAAAGCACCCAAGGGACAGGTGGTCCGGCAAAAGGGACGATAACTATAAACCGACCAGACAATAAAAAGGAAAAGTATTGTTAATTTGTGAACATAGAGTATGCCAACAGCATTACGGATATCTGGTTGCATGAGGACCAGAGGAATCCCGGCCTGCAGGGTGCCGACAGGGCAAATAAATTGACAGAACCAGGGTTTTCCCATGGCAAAACTGTCCAGTACGGTCAGGGGCAACACAATGACAAAAAGAAGCAGGAATAGATATTTTCCCCACCTGAGCCACGCGGCAACTGCGAATTTCCGGGTGGGTATTTTATGGAGTAGTTCTTGAAAAAAACCGAAAGGACATACCCACCCACAAATCATCCTGCCACAAAGTGCACCGAGCATTCCCATGCAGCCAACTACATAGGCGCCAAGGTAGAATTGGCCTGCGGGCAGAGTAAGCCGCAGGCCAAGGAGTAGTTGTTGCAGACTGCCGATCGGACAGAACGTGGTTGCCGCAGGGCAGGAATAACAGTTAAGGCCCGGAGAACAAAGAACTTTCAAGGGGCCCTGGTAGATGGTACCGGAAAAAAGAAACCCCCAATATCCGTTGGTTAAAAAAAAACTTATACTTTGCACCCACTTTCTAATGGATTCCATCCTAGCCGATACCGATACATGCAAGACAAATGATCCGAGCTTGCTCGAGGACACGCATCGGTTCATCAAGGAAGATTCCGGTCAGAAACAAACCAAGAAAAAACAACAAGAGGTAAAACGGTGTTTTGCGCATTATTGACCTGTTGTGCTTTTGTCTCCGGGGCATTTCTTGCCCAGAGTGCCGGCCATACCGCTCCGTTGGGGTGAGGTGGAGGCTACCAATGCGGTCTGGCTGTAACCTTGAATCCGTGACGGCTGGACTCTTGTTTTGGACTTATTTTGTTGTAATCAATTTATAAATTCGGTTAATTTTTTGACACTACGCCTTCAGCAACCGCCCTTTGCGGCCTCCGTTTGCATCCCATCTTCATTACCCGTAACCGTCCGATAAAGTATTTGCGGGCATGGCCCGCTCCTATCCCGCCTACCCGATCCTGCAGGAGCGGGCCATGCCCGCGATACTTAATCTTGGCAAATTGGCATTGTCAACGAGTTGTTGCGGTCAGCGGGACAGCAGACCTACCAAACGGTCCAAATCGTCACTGGAATAATATTCGATTTCCAGTTTCCCGCGTTGCCCCTGTTGGATAATACGGACCTTTGTGTTCAGTTGGTTGGTCAATTGCGTGGTCAACGCAGCGCGGTAGGAGTGAGATAACTCAGCTGGTGTCTGGTCTCCGTTACTGGTTTGTTGTCGTGAATGAGGCGGCGGTGGAGCTGGATATTTTTTTCCACAAAGTCGCTCGGTGGCCCGCACCGACAAACCTTCATCGACAATTTTTTCTCTGATTGCCTGTATCTGTTCGGGATGATCTTTGACTCGCAACAGTACCCTGCCGTGACCTTCGCTGATTATTCCCTGGGCAATATCATCCTGGAGTGATTGTGGGAGACTGAGGAGTCGAATGACATTGGTGATCGTTGATCGTTGCCGCCCCACTTTCCTGGCAACCTCCTCCTGGGTTAAGTTGAAATCATTGATCAGTCTCCCATAGGCCATGGCTTCTTCAATGGGGTTGAGATCGTGACGTTGGATGTTTTCAATTAATGCCAGTTCAAGGCTTTCTTCGGCCCCACCAGAATCCATGACCACCACCGGGACCTCTTCACATTCGGCCATTCGGGCGGCACGAAGTCGCCGTTCCCCGGCTATGAGGTGGTATCGGTTCCCGTGGCTTCGGGTCACCAGCAAAGGCTGGATAATCCCTTTTTCCCGGATAGAGTCAGCTAGTTCCTGCAATTTCTCAGCATCGAAATAACTACGAGGCTGATTTGGGTTTGGAGATATCTTGTCGATATCACACATAAAAAACTTGCTTTCTTCTTCGGGACTTTCCAAGGGAAGCAAAGCGCCCACCCCTCGCCCGAGCACATTTTTACTGCTCATGCTCTTCCTGCCCTGTTGTTGGTTCGTTGCAAAAATTCTTTGCCTAATTCTTTGTATGCCTTCGCACCACTGCATTGCGCATCATATTCAATGATGGTCTGTCCGTGGCTGGGGCTTTCACTAAGTCGCACATTGCGTGGGATAGCTGTTCTGAAAACCTGATCACCAAAATGATTCTGGATCTCACTAGCCACGGAATGAGTCAGCCGGTTTCTTCGGTCGTACATGGTCAGGAGCAATCCTTCGATATACAACCCTCTGTTGAGGTTTTTTTTAACCTTGCGGATAGTCTGGATCAATTGTGCCAGTCCCTCCATGGCAAAGTACTCGCACTGAAGCGGAATAAGCACCGAATCAGCAGCGGTAAGACTATTGATAGTTAATAGACCCAGAGAAGGAGGACAGTCGATAAGTACATAATGATAGACCCCTCGCAGGGGGCGAAGGATTGACTGCATTTTTTTCTCGCGCTGATTTTGCGAGATCAGCTCGATCTCTACTCCGACAAGATCGATGGAGGCCGGCAATACCGAGAGGTTTTTGAGATTGGTCGTCAAGATACAATCTTTGGTTTCTTTGGCACCCGTAAAACAGCTGTACAGATTTTTGTCTCCGTTGGTTCTAAAAACACCGACTCCACTGGAAGCGTTTCCCTGTGGGTCGGAATCAACCAAGAGCACTTTTTTTCCTTTTGCAGCGAGGACGGCGGCAAGATTCAGGGCTGTGGTCGTTTTACCGACACCACCCTTCTGGTTGGCCAAGGCCACAACTTTTGTATCCAAGACTCTTTATCTCCTCTGCTTCTTTATTGGTGAAACAATGCGCGAGTATACTATACTCCACCTGTTGAGTGAACACCAACCTGCTCTCTTTTCCACTTTTACCAATGTTTCACGTGAAACATTGTCGCACCGGAGTCAACCATGGCAAGATACAGTGATGTGCTTATAATCGGTAGTGGCGTTTCCGGGCTTTCCTTGGCCCTGAAGGTGGCCAGGTTTGCAACCGTGATCTTGGTCACCAAGAAAAAAAAAGCGGACACCGCCACGAATCTGGCTCAAGGTGGGGTGGCTGCGGTGCTTTCTGTCGAGGACTCTATTGACGCACATGTTGCAGATACATTGCAATCCGGTGATGGGCTTTGCCATGAAGAGATTGTCCGTATTGTGACCACGGAAGGACCTGATCGGGTGCGGGAGTTGGTTGATTTTGGTGTCAGGTTTCAAAAAGGAGAAGGTGGTGTGGGGTTTGATCTGGGGATGGAAGGGGGGCATTCGGCACGGAGAGTGGCGCACGCTTCGGATTTGACCGGCAAGGAGATCGAACGGGCACTCCTGGAGCAGGTCGCCAGGACACCCAATGTCGAGGTTTTGGAAAACCATTTGGCTGTTGATTTGCTTTTGGCCTCAAAAACAAAAAACAAGGTTCCGGGCGGGGGTGACAGGTGTCTGGGTGCCTATGTCCTTGACAGGACAACCGGTCTGGTGGAAAGCAGGTTGGCTGGAGTGACGGTTCTCTGTACCGGTGGATGTGGAAAAGTCTATCTGTATACAACTAATCCCGATATCGCCACCGGGGATGGAGTTGCTATGGCCTATAGGGCTGGAGCAAGGGTGGCGAACCTGGAGTTTGTTCAGTTTCATCCGACCTGTTTTTTTAATAGAGAAGCAAAGAATTTTCTCATTTCAGAAGCGGTTCGGGGAGAAGGGGGGGTGCTGGTCAACAGGCACGGGGAACCGTTCATGGCGAAATATGACCATCGCGGCGATCTGGCCACCAGGGACGCAGTTGCCAGGGGGATAGATGCCGAGATGAAGGCAAGCGGGGCGGATTGTGTGTATCTTGATATTTCTCACAAGCCAGCAGAGTTTTTAGTGACCAGGTTCCCGAATATCTATGCTGTCTGTAAACAGTACGGTGTTGATTTGACCCTACAACCGATTCCTGTAGTGCCGGCGGCGCATTATATGTGCGGTGGAGTACTGGTTGATGCATGGGGGAAAACGTCGCTGGATAACTTGTTCGCCTTTGGCGAGACGGCGTGCACCGGGCTGCATGGAGCCAATCGTCTGGCGAGCAATTCTCTGCTGGAGGCGGTGGTGTTTGCTCACCGAGGCAGCCTGTGGCTACAGGAGAATATACAAACGATCAGGCAGCAGAAAACCATAGAGGTGCGGAACTGGCAGACTGGAGGGGCGGCTGTTTTGGATGAATCTGTGCTGATTAAGCATAATTGGGATGAGGTTCGTCAACTCATGTGGAATTATGTCGGCATAGTCAGGCGACAAAAACGATTGGATTTGATGCAGGTCCGCTTGGACTCCGTGTGCAGGGAGATTCGGGAACATTTTCACGAGTACTTGCTCACCGCCGATCTGGTAGAGTTGCGCAATCTAGCGGTGGTCGCCGAGTTGATCGTTCGGAGTGCCAGCCAGCGCAGAGAATCGCGTGGGTTGCATTATATTCTTGATTATCCAGATAAAAACGATCGTGAGTTCAAGAAAGATACCGTGCTCAATCAATAAGAGGAACGGTGGCAAAGAGCTTGTCGTGTTCTCCCAACCAGATTGATTGTCGATACTGCCGTAGATACTGACCTTGATCCGTGAGTGATCATCCGTGCGTCAGTTTTGTTGTTCGTAACCGTTCAATTAAAGTAAATTTTACAGGACGGTTACGGGCAATAAAGATGGCGTGCGGACGAGCGCCCCGAAGGGCGGCTCGACCACACTGGTGCACATTCCGTGGTAGGTAACGGATTAGTTACTTGGCATCAATTGTTTGAACATCTCCATGGCCTGTTCCATTTCCTGCATCAATTGCTGTTGGTTTTCTTGTTCAGGAGCCGGGGGATGGTTGTCCCCCATCTGGCCCGGTAGACCACCAAATGGAAGGAGTTGCTGCGATTGACTTTTCAAATTATCCAGCCCATCAGGTTCCTTGAGGGTTTGGAGAATCTGTTGGATGGTCTGGGTCATCATA
>SKJK01000342.1 GCA_007121995.1 Desulfobulbaceae bacterium | reverse complement strand
TGGGCAGAAAAAGTGAGGACCAGGTATCGCAGAAGTGGGATCTTAATCTGAAGTCGTACGTCTCTGTGTTGTTCAATGGAGAATGGCTGGCAGCTCTCTTCTGTTGTTCTGTCTTGATGTTGCTCACAGCCATGCCGTTGTGGGCTGACGATACGGACAGGCAGACCATCGATGTCGGAGTAGCCTGGCAGGGAAAATCAGAGATGCCTGTTCGTGTGCTCGCAGGCGTTCAGAATGCCCTCAATGAGCATGCTCCTTGGATCAGGCTGGAGATCAGGGAAGAGTTGGTGGATCTGACTGCTCTTGAAGCTGCGATTACCGATTTTGAAAGCAGCAAGCAGGCCATGATCATTCTGCGCAGCAACGGCGTCGAACTGCTTGGGCAACGGAGTGTTGCCATCCCCGCATTTATCGGAGGGGCCAATAACCCGGTTGAACTCGGCGTGGCAGAGAGTCTGACCCGACCTAAGGCCAATATCACCGGGGTGACCTATTATCTGCCTGGCCGGCTCAAACTCGAGGCCCTTTACCAGGTCTATCCGGTAATGACCAGGTACCTCCTGCTGGTAGAAACCGGGCACTCCAGCAGTTTGATCGACGTTGCGGAGACCACAGAAGCGGCCATGGCAATGGGTTTGTCCGGCCGAACGGTATTCTGCGCAACAGTTGATGACGCCATCTCTGCCATCCGTACCGCAGAACCGGATGAAGTCATTTTTCTTGGTGTTCAAGCCCTGCTGATGGATAATGCCGCTGTCCTTATGGAAGCGGCAGGGGATCGTACCGTTTTCAGCCATTCCGAGCAGGCGGTGGAGCAGGGCGCCCTGGCTGGGATCGTGGCTGATGACCACAAGCTCGGCCGGATGCTCGGTATGATGCTGATCGATCATCTGGTCAACGGCAGGGCTATTAACCAGATGCCCATCCTTATTGACCCGGAGCCCCGCCTGCGCCTGAACCACAGCACCGTTGAGCGCCTCAGGAACCAGATTCCCTTCACCATTAGCAGTCTTGCCAGATCAGAACAGATCCTGGCAAGCATTCACAAAAGTGCACCCACCGGTATCGGCATGGTACAACATCGGGTGCTGACTGAGGTCAATGATTATATTCTTACGTTGACCGGGTACGAGCGTGAGGAGTTGCTCGGCCAGAATGCGCGTATCCTCTATCCCACCCAGGAAGAATCTGATTATGTCGGTGAGGAAAAATACCACCAGATATCAGCACACGGGACTGGGTCTGTGGAGACCCGCTGGCAGCACAAGGATGGCTCCATCCGACATGTGATCCTCTCTTCGACACCGCTTGATTCCAAGGATCTGTCCTTAGGGGTCACCTTCACCGTGCTCGACATTACCGACCGCAAACTGGCGGAAGCAAATCTTGCCTTTCGCACCCTCTGGTTCATGGTCGGCCTGGCAGGTTGTATTGTCCTGCTGCTGATACTGGTCGGCCGTCTGACCGCCAGCCTGCGGCAGCGGCATGCCGCCATCAATGCCTTGGGGCAGAGTGAGGAAAATTTGGCCACCACCCTGCATTCCATTGGTGATGGTGTTATCGCCACCGATGCGCGCGGTCGGGTCGTCAACATGAATCCTGTAGCTGAACAGCTCTGCGGCTGGGAGTTATCCCAAGCTAAGGGCAGAGAACTCAGCGAGGTATTATTCATCGTCAATGCCAAGACCCGACAGCCGGCCGTAGATCCGGTCAAAGAGGTGCTTACATCGGGACAGATGGTCGGCCTGGCCAACCACACCTTGCTGTTGGCCAGGGATGGAGCCGAATATCAGATTGCCGACAGTGCCGCTCCCATCCACGATCGAGCAGGAAACATAACCGGCGTAGTGCTGGTCTTCAGCGATGTGACCGACAAGTATGTCCAGGCAGAGCGATTGCGGGAGAGCGAAGAAAAGCTGGTCACTCTTTTTGCCGCCATGAGCGAAATGGTGGTGCTGCACGAACTGGTTTTTGACAGCGTCGGGAAGGTGGTCAATTATCGTATCATCGACGCCAATCGGGCTTTTACCCGGATCACTGGGATCACCCGCGACAAGGCCGTTGGCCGGCTGGCCACCGATGTGTACGGCACGGAAGAACCGCCGTATCTGCAGGAATTTTCCCGGGTGGCAATGACCGGAGAACCATATATGTACACCACCTGGTTCGAGCCCATGGACAAGCACTTTGCCATCTCTGTGGTTTCTCCGCGCCAGAATCGCTTTGCCACCGTGACCACCGACATTACCGAGCAGAAACGGGCTGAAACAGCTCTGCAGACCTCCCTGGATGAAAAAGCGGTGTTGCTGCGCGAGGTCCACCACCGGGTGAAAAACAATATGGCGGCCATGGTCGGACTTTTCAATCTCCAATGTAAAGCCATGACCGATCCGCAGGCCCGGTCCCTGCTGAATGAATTGAGTTCACGGGTCCAGGCCATGAGTCTTGTCCACGAAAAACTCTACCGTTCGGAATCCCTGGCCCGAATCGATTTTCAGGACTATCTCCAGTCTCTGGTTACAAGCCTGTGCACCTCTTTCGGCACTGCCGATCTTCACTGTGAGGTGAACGCTCATGGAGTTGAAATGCCTCTTGATCTGGCTGTGCCTTGCGGCATGATCATCAATGAACTGGTGACCAATGCCCTTAAGTATGCCTTTCCCAAGGAAGGATCTGCTGATGAACGTAGGGAGGATTGTCTCCAGGTCTCCATGACCGATGACAACCATATCTTTACCTTGTCTGTTGCTGATAATGGTGTCGGCCTGCCACCTGATTTCGATTTGGTAACGACCAAGACCCTTGGCCTGACCCTGGTCAGGATGCTCGGCGAACATCAACTGGGAGGACAATACGAAATCGATCGTCAGGGTGGCACACGATGGACCCTTGTTTTCACGGATCGTAGCAGTGAGAAAGCGGATGGGTGAAGCGTCGGCATAAAAGGTATGAATATCAGGGCAAGTTGAATGTATTTACTCGGTAAATCGAGAGAAGAGATGCGACGATTTCGTGCTCGCACCCGTTGAACGGTCAGGGATTTTTTATGCATTTATATCAAGTGTTTCGTAATTCCGGTGCATTGGCCGGCAACAATAAGCGTTTCAATTACTGCCCCGAATGTGGGGCTATGTTCGCGAAAAAAGAGCTGGGCAAGTTTACCAGACAAACCTGTGATCATTGTGATTTCGTCGCGTATCTCAATCCTGATCCTGGCATCACGGTACTGATCAGGTCGCCCGACAAGAAAATATTGATCGGTAAACGGTCGGAAAAAGCACGTTATGGCAATAAATGGTGCCTGCCGGGTGGGTACATTGAATATGAAGAAACCTTTCTTGAAACGGCGCATCGAGAGGTGCTGGAGGAGACCGGCCTGGAGATACGCATCGAAGGCATTGTCAATGTGGTGTCAAATCTTCTCGATGACTACCACCATACCATTGTCATCATCCTCATTGGGGATGTATCGGGTGGCCGGCAACGCCCCGGGGATGATCTGATCGATCTGCGATGGATCGATCGGGATCAGCATGAGCGCATGGACTATGCTTTTGCCGCGGACCGGAAAATTATTGACTGTTATTTCCAGGGTACTATGACGGTCGTGCCTGTTGATAAGCGATTTTTGTTGTAACGTTTAGCTCTGCAGATTCTGTTGACGAGCCTAAGCCGAAGGAAAGACAAGCCGCTCCATGGCAATGTCTGTTCATCGGAACCGGGCGTTGATGGCCTTCAAAGCAGTGCTTCCAGGGCAAAGGTCGGTCTTGGTGAGGCTGTTGAGCGGTCTTTTCGTGGTGTGGAGGATTTCGTGGGTGTCGGTGGATTCCGGGTTGATGTAGAGCACCCCGGTGAGCACGACTCCTTTGACCTTGTGGTCTTCCAGGTTGTCGATAGCCTGCCGCCGGTCGGTGACATCGGCGCCTTCGGGCGGTTTGTGCAGGTAAATGATTGAGTTGTCGTGCAGGGTGACGGCCTTGGTTGCTCCGTCCGGGTAGTCGGTGGTGATGGTCTGGCGAAAGGGCACGAAATCAAAGGTGTTGGTGGCCTCGCTGTGCTCCCGGACCCAGTGGTAGCTCTTGGTGGATTCGGGATTGTTGTTGAAGGTCACACAGGGCGAGATAACATCGATAAACGACAGGCCGCTGTGCGATAATCCGGTCTTGAGCAGGGGCACCAACTGCTGTTTGTCACCGGAGAAGCTGCGGGCGACAAAGCCTGCTCCCAGTTGAATGGCCAGTTCGCAGAGATCAATGGACTCAAGAACGTTGACCCCGCCTTTCCTGCTTTTGGAGCCTTTGTCGGCGGTGGCTGAATACTGGCCCTTGGTGAGACCGTAACAGCCGTTGTTCATGACGATGTACAGCATGTGCAGGTTGCGGCGTATCGCGTGGACAAACTGCCCCATACCGATGGAGGCGGTGTCGCCGTCGCCAGAGACCCCCAGGTAGATCAGATCGCGGTTGGCCATGTTGGCCCCGGTGGCAATGGCCGGCATACGGCCATGCACCGAGTTGAAACCGTGTGATTTGCCCAGGTAATAGGCCGGGGTTTTGGAGGAGCAGCCAATGCCGGAGATCTTGGCGATCCGGTGTGGCGGCAGGGCCAGTTCGAAACAGGCCTGGATAATGGCGTTGCTGATCGAGTCATGGCCGCATCCGGCGCACAGGGTCGAGATAGCGCCTTCATAGTCCTGCCGGCGGAATCCGGCGCTGTTGGGCGGCAGGTCGGGATGGCGGAAAGTTGGTCGGGAAAAGGTCATGATACGCCTCCTTGCCCGGATACGGACGGTTGCGGCAGCAGACCGCGTTCACTCAAGGCCGCTTCCAGGGTTCGGGCAAGAGCACGACTGGCCACGGGCAGGCCGTCGTAGCTGGTGATGGCCATCAGCTTGCCGGGTTCCAGGTTGAGTTCGTTGATCAGCAGGGTGCGCATCTGACCGTCACGGTTCTGCTCGATGACAAAAACATGTTCGTGCTGGTCGATGAAATCGAGCACCTCCTGTTGAAAGGGAAAGGCGCGCAGGCGCAGGGTATTGATCGGCAAACCCCGGTCACGGAGCCTGTCGAGCACCTCGACAGCGGGAGCGCTGGTGGTGCCGTAAAAAAGAGCGCCCAGGCCGGCAGCGGGGTCGTGGATGGTGATTGCGGGCCGAGGCAGCAGAGCCTTGGTGGTCTCCCATTTCAGTAGCAGGCGCTCCATGTTGCGCTGGTAGGTGGCGCTGTCTTCGGTATAGGCGGAATATTCATTTCGCGAGGTCCCCCGGGTGAAATAGGCTCCCTTGGTGGGGTGAGTTCCCGGATAGGTTCGATAACAGATGCCGTCTCCGTCGACATCGAGATACCGGCCCCATGGGGTGGTCAGGGTCTCCAGTTGCTCGGCATCCAGCACCTTGCCCCGGTCGTAGGGACGTGCATCGTCCCAGGTCAGGGGGGCACTGAGATGATCATTCATGCCCAGATCAAGATCGCTGAGAACGATCACCGGTGTCTGCAGACGTTCCGCCAGATCAAAGGCCTCGGCGGTCATGGTGAAGCATTCCTCTGGGTCGGCCGGCAGGAGCAGGGGGTTCCTGG
>SKJK01000261.1 GCA_007121995.1 Desulfobulbaceae bacterium | reverse complement strand
TGGCGCTGGGTAATTATCTGTGGAATTCGGGCATGTTCGCTTTTACCGCCGAGGCGTTCCTGGAGGAGATGACCCTGCATGCCCCGGATATTGTCGCATGTATGACCGAGGCTGTCCTCCGTGGACGGCCGGACGGCGTGTTTTTCCGGTTCGACAGCGCGTCCATGACCGCTTGCCCCTCGGATTCCGTTGATTACGCCCTCATGGAAAAAACTGCCCGAGCCGCCGTGGTGGAGGCTGATATCGGCTGGAGCGACATCGGTTCCTGGCGGGCTCTCTGGGAAGTTGCCGATAAGGATGCCAACGGTAATGCCGTTCGCGGTGATGTGTTGCTTGAGGATGTACACAACTCACTGATCCGCTCCGAACATACCCTGGTGGCGGCGGTGGGTCTCCGTGACACCATGGTGGTGGAGACTGCTGATGCGGTGCTGGTGGCGCCCATGGATCGATCCCAGGACGTTAAGAGTATCGTCACCAGGTTGAAAAAGGAAAAACGGGGTGAATTTCATGTCCACCGGACCGTGCACCGACCCTGGGGCAGCTATACGACCCTGGAGGTCTATGATCGTTTTCAGATCAAACGGATCACGGTCAAGCCAAAAGAACGGCTGTCTCTGCAGATGCACCACCACCGCCACGAGCATTGGGTGGTGGTTTCCGGCACCGCCAAGGTGCAGAACGGCGATGAGACCATCCTGCTCAAGGAGGATGAGGCCACTTATATCCCCTCCTGTACCGTTCATCGGCTGGAAAACCCCGGGGTGATCCCTTTGGAACTCATCGAGGTGCAGATCGGCAGTTACCTGGGCGAAGACGATATCGTCCGTTTTGATGACCAGTACGGTCGGCAGCAGGAGCAGGGGTAGCTGAGCAGGCGTACGCAGCCACAGGCGCTCCGGATTTGCCCAGGCGTGGTTGCCCGCTTTAGCCCCACTGTTCGGGCAGTCGCGACTGGGCAAAGGGGGGGCACCTGTGTTTACGTGTGGTCAATCGTCTGTTGCGGGCAGGGGATGTCTGGCGGATGCGTCGGCGTGCAGGGCGTGAAATGCAGCGACATAGCTGTCAAGAACACGTTTATCCCGGTCCGAGACGTGGAAGAATGCAACACCGTTCTGGTGGCGGCCGGATACGCTGGTCGTATAAATTATATGTCCCATCACATGGATCAACTGGTCCCGTAATCCCAGAGTGATCATCACCTGCTGTCCCTTGGGCAGCGGTCTGTGCGTTTCCATCAGCATCCCGCCTTTACTGACGTTGAGGGTCCGGGCCATGGAGTATTCTCCCTGGCGACCTTTGGCGTCGACCACGAGATAATCGAGCAGGTTTAAAGCTTCAGGTCTGAGGTATCGTCTACGTTCAGTGGTCATGTGCAAGCCTGCGCGTGGTTGTGTAAGGGGATCTGCATGTTGTGCTGATGTTTTGCCAACGTTGTGCCTGGGAATGCGGCATCGGTAGCACCCCAGGAGCGCTGAACCTGTACTCCGTGGACATACGGGAGTCGCACCTGTTTCTTTGTACAGCTCCCAATGGATTTTGTCAAACAGATGAGTATTGAAAGGGTCGTAGGGATAGTGGGCCACCGTCTTGGGCGACGTTTTTGTTATAATTTCTTGATAGCATGACAAATATGTAGGCTCTTCACGGTCTATGGCCGGATTCTTTTTGCTGTTTTTATTCATCATTTCAGGGTTTTGAGAGTTTTTCATCTTGTTGGCACTTATTTTGATATACTCAGGGTGATCAGGGATGATGCCCTTCCATGGCAGGGTGCTACGGTGTTTTGGTGCCGCTGCCGGTACGGTGCTTTGTATTGTTTACGGGAAAATAACCTGGAAAACTTGATTGTTTCCCTGTTTTGTGACAGTATTGCAAAAAAAAATGACAATATTGTTTGGGTGTCGGTTAGAGAAGGCACCTGGCGCAGGGGAGGTTTTCAATGATAGCAGCTGATCGTGCCGACCAACCAGTGCTCTACCAGCCTGAATGGAAGGGAAGTGAACGAGGAGAACATCATGAAGAAAATTGAGGCCATCATCAAACCTTTTAAACTTGATGAAGTGAAGGATGCCTTGAACGGCATCGGTATCAAAGGGATGACTGTCACCGAGGTCAAAGGATACGGGCGGCAGAAGGGGCACACGGAGATCTATCGTGGCGCTGAGTATGTGGTCGATTTTGTGCCGAAAATAAAGCTCGAGGTCATCGTTGATTCGGATCAGGTTGACCAGGTCGTTGATACCATCATCCACGTGACTCGAACCGGAAAAATCGGGGACGGCAAGATTTTTATTCTGCCGGTGGAACGAGTGATTCGTGTTCGGACCGGGGAGACGGGCAGCGAGGCTCTTTGATGGCAGAGGCGTTCCGCTCCCACAGAGAAGCGCTGGTTGAAGCCTGGCGGCAGGGTGTCGGCGGCCTGGACATCCTCCACCGCTATGCCGGGCTGGTGGACGATTTCATCGTCGAGCGCTTCACTGCCTCCGCAGCGGTGCAGGCTACCGGTGGATCGATTGCGGTCATTGCTCTGGGTGGATACGGGCGCAGCGAACTGTATCCCTCCTCGGATATCGATCTGCTTCTGCTGCATGATCGGCGCGCCAAACAGGCCATGCAAGGGGTGGCAGAGGCGCTGCTGTACCCGCTTTGGGATGCGGGGTTTGAAGTCGGCCACAGTGTTCGCGGGGTCAAAGATGCGGTGGCCTTTGCCCGGGAGGATTTCCACTTTCAGGTATCCCTGCTCGATGCTAGGCTGCTGGCCGGTTCGCAACCACTGTTTGCCGATCTTCTCAATCGGTACGGCAAAAAAGTCCTTGATGGCCGCCGGCAGAATTTTGTCCGGACCATGGAGGCGTTCAAGGCTGAGCGATGGGCAAAATTCGGCAGTCACACCTATATGCTCGAGCCGCACATCAAGGAAGGCAAAGGGGGATTACGTGATATCCAGGCCATGTTCTGGGTTGCCAAGGGGGTTTTTGGGTTGAAGGATGCCGACGCCATGCAGTCCGCGGGCATGCTGGCAGCAGCCGATCGGCAGACCCTGGAAGCATCCTGGTCCATGCTGGCCCGGCTGAGAATGGGATTGCACCATCTCGGCCGCAGGAAAAACGATCACCTGATCTTTGAATATCAGGAAGAATTGGCCACAGCCTTTGCTTATCAGGACCATGGAGGCATGCGGGCGGTGGAGCATTTCATGCGGGAAGTCTATGGCCACCTGCAGACGGTCTCCCAGGTCACGGATCTGTTTTTTGAGCATGTTCTTGAGGTTCTGGGCATGACCGGCGGTTCATCGGTCGAGCAGCAGTTGGAACGATTCATTGTCAGCCGTGGCGGCACGGTCCGGTTGGCAGATAAAGACGCCCCTGTAGAGCGACCGTATCTGCTCATGCGCTTGTTTCTGCAGTCCGGGCGGACCGGAATGCCTCTCCATCACCGCACCCGGCAGATGATAACCGCTCATCTTGACCTGGTCGACGATGCCTTGCGGACATCGCGGCGAGTAGCGCGGGTCTTTGTGGAACTGCTCGTCGAGACCCCTGATGTGTTTCCGCTGCTGGAAACCATGCTGGCTACCGGTCTGTTGACCCGATACCTGCCGGAATTTGCCGCGGTGGAGTCGCTGGCCCAGCATGATCTGTATCACCTGTATACAGTGGACCGGCATCAGTTGCAGACCGTGGCGGAACTCTCTTGTCTGCGGTGCGATATGCCGGAGCTGTTTGCCGAGGTCCACGAGAAGGAAGTATTGTATCTGGCGGCACTGCTTCATGATATCGGCAAAGGCCGCCAGACCGATCATTCCCTCCTGGGTGCACAGATGGCTTTGGCGATCGGTCGCCGGTTGCAGCTGTCGGAGAGTGCTTGCCAGACCCTGGCCTTCCTGGTCCAGTACCATCTGTACCTGCCGGAAAATGCTCTTCGCCGGGATTTCAGTGACCAGGAGTTCATTCGCCAGGCCGCGGAATTGATTGGAACGACTGAACGGCTGACCATGCTCTACCTGCTGAGTATCGCCGATTCCAAGGCCACCGGGCCCTCGGCCTGGTCAAATTGGAAAGCCAGCCTGCTGGGCGAACTGTACCTGACCATCAAAAGTCGTCTCGACGCCGGAAGTCAGCTGCGAATGGTCGAGGGACAAGGAGAAGAGCAGGGGGTGAGCTGGCTGCGGGAACAGGTGCAGGGCGGCTTGAACGGTCAGGTTGTTGCCATCGATGTCACCAGCCTGCCCGCGGATTACCTGCTGAGTTTCAGCCCGGACATGGTGGTCCGGCACCTGGTCCTGCACCGGCAGGAGGCAGGTCGCCTCAGTCAGCGGATAGTGCTCTTTCCTGAAAAGGGAGAGCGGTCCTGGTCTCTACTGATCATGGGTCGGGATCGGGCCGGGTTGCTGGCCAAGATCTGCGGGGTGTTGGCACTGCACAATGTCTCGGTGCGCTCGGCACGAATTTTTACCTGGCCGGATGGCACGGTGGTGGATGTGCTCGAGGTGGTCCCGATAACCGGCAAAACCTTTGCCGAGCAGGACTGGGAGCGCATTGGCGTTGATTTGAACCTGGCAGTCAATTATCGCCTTGATGTCGGCTACCGGCTGCACGAAAAAATGGCTACCCCTGTGTACGGGTATGGTTATGGATCCGGACGCAGGATTCAGCATTTGGAGCGCAAGGTGCTCATCGATAACCAGAGTTCACATCAGTTCACCCTGATCGAGGTCCATGGCAGCGATAACCCGGCGACCCTGTATCAGCTGACCCAGACCCTGGCTGATTTCGGGTTGACCATTCACCGGGCCCGCATCGCCACCGAGGTTGAACAATTGATTGTGGTTTTTTATACGCGAACCCGGGAAGGCGGCAAATTGACTGACCCGGCCGCCATGGAAAAAGCAGAAATGACCTTGATGCATATCATCGGCGGCGAGGCGAAGAGCCTGGCCGTTGATGCGAACATACCATGAACAATATCCGGAACAAGCCGGATTTCCTGACAACCAACCAGAGAAAAGGAGCCAGTTATGACACGAGACGAGATAATGAAAATCATCAAGGAAAAAAATGTAAATTTTTTTCGCCTGCAGTTTGTTGATATTTTTGGATTTTTGAAAAATATTGCTATTCCCAAGAGCCAGATTGAAAAGGCCCTGGACGGCCAGATCATGTTTGACGGCTCGTCCATTGAAGGATTTGTGCGCATCAACGAGTCCGACATGTACCTCAAGCCGGATTACGATACCTTCACCCTGCTGCCCTGGCGGGAGAATGAAGGCAAGAATGCCGCTCGGATTATGTGTGATATTTACAAACCCGATGGAACCCCTTTCATGGGCTGCCCGCGCAACAATCTCAAGCGGGTATTGGCCGATGCCCGGAACATGGGTTTTACCATGAACGTGGGCACCGAGTGCGAATTCTTCCTGTTCAGGCGCGATGAAAATGGACGCCCCACCGCAGTCACCGATGATGTCACCGGCTATTTCGATGTCGAACCCGATGATAACGGCATCGACTGTCGCCGGGAGATCATTGAGACTCTGGAGGCCATGGGGTTTGAAATTGAGGCCTCCCATCACGAGGTGGCCGAGGGGCAGCATGA
>SKJK01000086.1 GCA_007121995.1 Desulfobulbaceae bacterium | reverse complement strand
TGACATAATCGGGCAGGAGTGACTGTAGATAACCGAAATGGATCAGGCCCTGGCCAAAGTGGTCGATGCCGACGCGATGTCCCTGCGTCCTGATCTGTCGTGCGAAGGCGGTGATCAGATCACTGTAGCGGATGAGGCGGAACTCGGGGAATTCGAAGTTGAGCCGCAGGCCTTCCCGGGCGCATCGCTCCAGTTGCTCATGCAGCCAGACCACGAAGTTACGGTCGGCCAGGGAAAGAGGGGAGAGGTTGATGGCCGTGGGCAGTGGAGTCTGTCGTAACAAAGGTTCGGCCAGAATTCGTTCGATGATCATCCTGTCCAGGGTCGGCATCCATCCAAGGCGTTCCGCCGTGGGTAGGAGCTGACCCACTGAAAGAAGTTTCATATCGGGTGCGGACACTCGAGTGAGGATTTCCAGGTGGATGTTGGTACGTTCCGGGGTGCGGAGGCTGACCGTAGGCTGGCCGTAAAGCGAGACGGACCGGTGTTCCAGGATGAAGACAAGAAGATCCTGCCACTGATTCTGCCCCATAGCGATGGTGTGCTCTCCGGTGGCTGGCCCCAGCAGGACGGCCGGGGTGGTGTTGCTGTAGGCGGCCGAGGCCAGGGCGGTGTCAGCCTGTTCCAGCAGGTGACGGCAGGATGTTGCCTGGTCATACACCACCCCACCACAGGAAATGATGACCGGATCAGGCAAAATGGCTGTCTGGCGACGAAGATCTTCCAGGGTTGCGGCCGCAACCTGATGAGTGAGGTCAGTGCCGAGATTGGGCAGCAGCAGAGCGAAATCACCCCCACCCAGGCGGGCGATGACTGCTTCTGGTAACTCACGACAAACCTGGGTCATGATGGCAGCGCATTCCCTGAGCAGGCGATCGCCGGCCTCGTAACCGCTGGTGCGGTTGATTTCCTGGAGCCCCTGGATCTGTAGAAGCAGGAAGGCGCCCTGGATCGGACCGCTTTTCTCTTCAATTTTTGCTTTGACCTGGGCTTCAAGGTAGCGCCGGTTACCGAGCCCTGTTACCGGGTCCTGGTAGGCCCGTTGCCGCAGGCTGTCGGCAACAGCGGCCTGTTCCTCGAACATCTCCCGGATTCTGCTTGTCATTCGGTTCATGGCCAGGACCACCTGTCGTAGTTCCCTGGTATGCGGCAGTTGTTCCTGGATCTGGAAGTTACGCTCACCAAGGGCCAGCGCCTGTGCTTCAACCCGTTGCAAGGGCCTGAGTAGACCACGTAGACCGAGCCCGCCCACCAGAGTGATGACCAGACCGGTGAGCAGGAACCAGCGGCCTGTGTCCCTGGCCGATTGCCATAGCATTCGGTAGGCATAGCCGGGATGACTTTCCACGGTAACCGAGCCAATCTGGCGCCAGCCCGCCATGACCAGGGCTTCCCCATTAGGCGGCACCAGTTCCACCATGGTGGTGAACCAGGCTGGTATCTGGTCCAAGGTGACGGCAACGGACCGGTCAACCAGGACGTGGCCCTCAATATCCACCACCTGGATGCGTTGGTAATAGCCCCGATCGAACAGAGCACTGACCATGGTTTCCATGACCGGTACATCGACGCCCTCGGTGAGGGCGGTCAGAGAAAGGCCAAGGGACGTGGCCGTGTCCTGGGCATGGGATGTCAACTGGCTGACAAGATACGCACGGGTACGCTTGAGTTCCGCCACCCACAAACCGATACAGAGGCAGAGTAGAATGGTGAAGGCGAAGCCGAATAATTGTCTGAACAGGGTCATGGTTTGTCCTTGGAAGAATACAGCTCTTTGTCCATTCGGGTCAGCAGGTCGTTCCAGCGGCTGAGCCGGCTGCTGTCCCCGACCAGTTTGCCTCTGCCGCGTTGTTTTGCCAGCCACAGCCCAGAGCCGTTGATACTGTACACCGGCAGCAGGTCCGTTCGTGTTGACGAGGGATTGATGGTGGCCACCAGATTGTCGAGTACCAGCGGTTCTGCCCCGGGAGCCGGATAATAGGTGAGAACCATGTGGGCTTGATTGAGGTGCAGGGCCTTGACATAGGTCAGGGTCAATCTGGCTTCCGGAACGCCGAGCAGGAGCAGGGTAAAAAATTTGGCAATAGCAAAGTCCTCGCAATCGCCGCCGCCACTGGCCAGAAATTCCACCGGTGTGGCCCAGTAATCATCCTGTTGCCAGTGGATGATGTCATCGATAAAGGCCATCTGGTTGAAGAAACGGTTGACTGTTTCGAGCTGTGCCGTTTCACTGGTATCTTTTTCGGTCCGTATCAGGTGTTGCCAATCGAGCAAGCGCTGGCGTGCCGCTGGACCATACTGCTTTTCCGCCATGCTGAGGATCTGTTCGGGAATGACAAAGGATTCATCCGGACAGACCGTGACCACCGTGACAACGAAAAGAAGGAGAAGCGGCAGGGAGATGAGGACGCTACGGAAGCAAAGGACAGGCAATCGATCAAAGGACATGCTCACCGCGACAGACCAGAGGGGAAAAAGTGTCGGTAAGCAGTCAACAGTCGGCCTGTTTGCCGCTCTTTGCCGGCAGGTGAGATGAGGCCTGCACCCCTTTCAGGTATGGAGGGGGTGCAGGCAGCGTAAGGGGCTGTTGCCTCACAGAGGGGAAAGTCAGGATTGGGCCCCGGAATCCGTCCGGTGCGAGGTGTTGTCGTTGTCGACAACACCTTCCTCCGGCCAATCGAGTTGCAGCGCGGTGATGAGATTGCCGGTACTGTTCATGATTCTGTAGCGGGCATATAGGCCTTCATATTGAGCGGTGACCAGTTGCCGGGCCGCATCGAGCCGTTCGGCTTCGGCATCAAGGACGTCCAACAGGGTGCGCTGGCCGATATTCCATTGACTGGTGTAGGCTTCCGCCGTTGCCGCAGCGAATTGCCGGCGCTGTTCGAGATAACCGGTTCTCATATTGGCGGCCTCATGGGCCTGCCAGGACAGCCGTATGGATTCGATCACTTGTCGATGGGTATGGTTACGTATTTCCCGGGCTTCGTTGATGAGTTCAACAGTCTCGTTCTTTCGGGCCTGGTCGTGCCAGCCGTTGAACAGATTGTAGCGCAAACGGACGAAGACACGTAGGTCCTCACGTTCCCGGTTGTTATCGTAATAGGAACTGTAATTGGTATCTTCTTCGTAGATTTTATCGATTTCAAAATCGATGATCGGCAAGAATGGGCTTTTGGCCACCTCTTCCTGCATTCTGCGGGCTTCGACATCGGCATAAGCCGACCTGAGCTGGGGGTGGGCTGTCAGAGCCGCCTCTTCCGCTTCCTGCAAGCTGGTGGGGAGGAGGTCATCGGCAATTTCAGGCCGGGTTAATTGCCCGGGCAAGTGACCGATCTGGGCCAGGTAATTGGTCCGGGCATCGGCCAGATTCTGTTCGGTGACCACGACATTGGCGCGGGCTAGATTGAGACGGCTCTGAATCTGGTCCATATCAGCCCTGCGGTCGACTCCTGATTCACTGCGCAGACGAATCTGGTCAGCGATGCGCTCGTGAAGCAGCAGGTTCTCCCGGGCCAGCTCGGCTATGGCCTCGTTTTTGAGGACGTCCAGGTACACATCAACTGTTCGCAGGGCGGTGTTTTCCGCTGTACTGCGGACAACATAGGCCTGAGAGTGAACGCGGGCCTGCTGGCGTTTTACTTCATTTTTGGTGGAAAAACCGGCAAAGAGATTCTGGCGTAGACTGATGCGGAGCTGCCGAGGGTCCAGGTCGTCGTCAAAGGGTTTTTTCACATAATCCTTGCCAGCTCCGGCCTCGATGTCCAAGGTAGGGAAATAGGCGGCTCGAGCCTGGCGGATTTCCTCGTCCCTGGCCAGGCGGTTGTGGGCGACGGCGCGGACATCCGGGTGGGTTTCAATTGTTTTTCTGACCGCATCCCGCAGTGTTTCGGCACAAGACGGTGCAACGAAAACGACCCCGAGCAGCAGGGTCAGGACAAGGATTGCACGGTATTTTCCGCTCATCATGGACAACCTCTTGCGAACGTTGGAGGAACAATGGTATCACTGCGTATTAGTATCAATTATATTAAAAGCAGTGTGAGCTTTGCAAACTATTTGTTTGATGAGCTTTTCTTTTGCAGAAATGGCTATCAACGGCGGAACCACGAATATACACGTGGTGGGTGTTCCCTCCGTCCGACAGGGGAAGCATGCTTCTTTGCAACAGACTGTATTTATTTGTTTTTAATCAGGGTAAAAGATCGGCATGCGCAAACGAACAGCTGAAAAAGCAGGTGGCCCTGTTGTTGTCGGCAACAGTCTGGCCGGGCTGTATGCATCACAACAATGGCAGCAGCATTGGCGTTTGTTCCGCCTGGCCCAGGACTGGCCCGGTATTGTCGGAGAACAGGTTGCCCGCCTGACTGCGCCGGCCTTCTTCCGCCACGATGTTCTCTGGGTCTATGTGCAGGATTCCGCCTGGATGCATCATCTCCAGTTTGTCAAGCAGGATCTGCTGGGCCGGGTAAACACGGTTCTGGGCGAGCATCCTGTCACCGATATTCGCTGGATGCTGCAACCCGCCGCACCCCCGAAACCGGAACCATTGAAAGAGGAGATCCGACCTGTCACTCCTGAGGCGGAGCGATCCTTTAACGAGATGACCAGTGGCATCACCGACCAGGAGTGCCGTCAGGCCCTGCATCGGCTCTGGCGAAATCATGTAACCCGTGCCAGACGCAAACAATAAATTGCACCTTTCCGGGCGCTTGTTTTGCTCTTTCGTCGCAAATAGGCTATGGTTGCTGGCTGCAACAGCTCTTGTTTTCCTGAACACCTCCTGAGACAGTATGAATATCGTCGAATTAATTGGTAACACCCCGCTGGTCGAATTGAGCCGGCTCAGTCCGGCACCGGCCGCCAAGGTCCATCTCCTGGCAAAAATTGAATCACGCAACCCCGGTGGATCCATCAAAGACAGGGTTGCCTTGTCCATGATTGAGGCTGCTGAAAAAAGTGGTGAACTGCACCGCGACAAGATCGTGCTTGAAGCCACCAGCGGTAACACCGGTATCGGTATGGCCATGGTCTGCGCCGCCAAACAGTACCGCTGTCAGTTGATTATGCCGGAATCGGCTTCCATCGAAAGGCGTTTGATCATGCAGGCCTATGGTGCCGAGATCATTCTTACCCCGGCTAAACGGTCCACCGATGGGGCCATCGAGAAGGCCTACGCCCTGGCCCGTGAATATCCGCAGCGGTATTTTCTCGCTGACCAGTTCAATAATCCGGCCAACTGGCAGGCGCATTATCGGACCACGGCTCCAGAGATCTGGGAGCAGACCGGTGGCACGGTCACCGATATTGTCGTCACTCTGGGCACCTCCGGCACCGCCATGGGACTGTCCCGATGGTTCCGGGAACATCACCCGCATGTTCGGGTTATTGCGGTGGAACCCTACCTGGGACACAAGATTCAGGGACTCAAGAATATGAAGGAGTCCTATAAGCCGGGGATCTTTGATAAGACACTCCCGCACAACATTGTCAATGTCGCCGATGAGGATGCCTTTACCACGGTGCGCCGTCTGGCGTCCGAGGAAGGGGTGTTTGCCGGGATGAGCAGCGGTGCGGCCATGTTCGCCGCCATCCAACGA
>SKJK01000246.1 GCA_007121995.1 Desulfobulbaceae bacterium | reverse complement strand
ATGAACAGGATCACCATCACTACCACCAATTTCTGTTCAAGAAAGAAACTGGTCACTCTGTGCAAAAATGACGGTCGCGTGTTCATCAGTGGCCCCCGTGGGGATCGTCGTCTCCATTGATTGTTTCCACGATTTCACCGCAGGTATACATCATGGCGCCAAAATAGGGATTGGTGATGGCTTCCTGGGACTGCAGCCAGAAGCTTTCATCGCCCTCGAACATAGGGCACATGGCCCGATAAATTGGGCCGGTTTCCTCCACCCCGAAGGTATGCACCATGTCGATGAGGGCGTCGTTAAACGCTCTGAATTGGCGGCGCTGTTCTGTCAGATCACTGCCAGCGGCCAGTGCGAGCAAAGTCTCATGAAGGATCTGAGAAGAGTGATTCCATTGCCGTCGATGCGCGTTGGTGGTCAGGAGCGCGGGATCCAGGGCGTGCAAGACCTCGTCGACCCGTATCGCCGCCTGACGCGCGGCTGCGGGGTCATCGGAAGAAAGGGCCTGCACCAGCTCGAAACTGGCGGTGGCTAGTCGGCCCATCTGCACCTGGAATGGTGCTGGCGCCGAGACAGTGGTCTCAACGCGGGATGCGGGTGCGGTCATGCCGCCATGATCATGGCTCGGCGGTGCACCGCCCTCGGGCTGCATCATGCTTGGCCGACCGCGAATCTGAAGTTCGGCGTCGATCTTGAACGCCCCGTTGACAACCACCAGGTCCCCCTCGCTCAGTCCCTCGCGTACAAGGTACCAGGCACCGGACCGGGGCCCGAGCACGACGTCTCGGGGCTCAAAGGTGGGCTGTTCTTCATCGGCCAGTTGCACGTAAACAACGGAGCGCGTACCGGTGAGCAACGGCGCTGTAGCCGGAATCACCAACGGCCGACTATCGTTACCATTCACCACCAATGCCGTGGAAGATGCGTGATCACCATGACCGGCATGGGGATCCTCGGTTTGCACGGCAACAGTCACTGTCTCGACTCCGGCTTCGATGACACCCCGGACAAACATCCCCGGCTTGAGGCGGCCGTCGGGATTAGGGAGTTCGACCCGCACCCCAACGGTACGGGTTCCTTCATTGAGGATGGGATCAATAAAGGTCACCTGGCCGACAAAGCGTTCCCCAGGATAGCTCTGGGTACTGAAAACCGCCTGCTGCCCTGTTTTCAGCCTATGCAGGTCGGATTCGTACACCTCCAGCACCACCCACAGGTGAGACATGTCAGCCAGCCGGTAGATAGGCTGACCGGTGTCGACATAATCACCCGTGGCTGCCAGTCGTTCGATCACTACGCCGCTGGAGGGCGCGGGTATAACCAGACGCTCGTCAACCCGGCCCTGTTGTTCCAGGCGTTGAATCTGGTCCTTTTCCAGTCCCAACAGACGCAAACGATCATGGGAGGCTCGCACAGTCAGTGCCGTGGTCTCACGGACCAGGGCACTCCCGCTTTGCGCCAGGTCCCGGGCGGTTTGCAGGGCCTGGAGATGTTCTTCCTGGGCGGTGATCAGGGTAGGGCTGTAGATTTCCACCATCGGCTGCCCCTGGGTGACCGCAGTTCCGGTAAAATCGATATAGAGCCGATCCAGCCGCCCCGGCATCCAGGCAGCAATGGTGCGCAGGCGAGTTTCATCAAAACCGATACGGCCGTACAGTCTCACTGGGATGCTGACCTCACGTCTTTCCACCGGCCATACCGCTACCTGCATCAGGGCTGCGGCCCGGGGCGAAAGGCGCAGTCGGGGTAGCTCACCCTCTTCTTCCTCCGCCTCGTCCATGGGTACGGGAATCAGTGCCATCCCACAGATGGGGCAAAGATCATCAGGGTTGGGGGAGCGGACCTGGGGATGCATAGAGCAGGTATATAACTGCGGAGCGCCGGTCTCACTAACGGACTCCTCGGCAATGACGATAGAGGCGGCTTCATGGTCGTGGTTGTTCGTGCCCGACACCCACCAGCCCAGGGTAAAGCCGATCAGGGCGATGGCCGTCACCCCCATCCCCAACACCCATCGTGGCCATTTCGCTGCAAAGTTCCGCATACAGGTTTTCTCCTCTACCAATCAAGGGCTTGTTGGGGAATGCCGCCCCGCATCACTTCTCTCGTCTCTCGTTCAGGCGGCCGCCAATCAGAGCCTGGATGCGGGTATGGGCCTGAGCCTGGTCAGCTGCGGCACGTTCGTGGGCCAGAGCAAATTCCAGCAACACCCGCTGGGTGTCGATGAGGTCGGAAAAACTTGCCGTGCCGGCACGATAGGCCATTTCCGTGGTTGTCCGTGTCTGTCGGGCCATGGGCAGCAGGGTCTGGCCATAGAGTTCCAGCTTGCGCAGACTGTCGCGATGCGTCACCAGTGCCCGTTTCAGATCCGCCTCCAGACGAATTTCCCGGCTCTCGATCCGTCGCTGCGACTCACTGGCCAATGCCTGCGCCTCACGTATTTCCGCATCGTATTTCCCTCGCCAGATCGGCACATTGATTGATATCATCCCGGCAAGCATGTCGGAGCCACCCTGGTCCATCATGGCCATACGGGCGCTGCCGCCCCGGGCGTATTCGACCCCCACGGCAACGTCCGGAAAATAATTTTTTCGCGACAAGGCAATGGCCAGGTGCTGCTGCTCGGCGTCGTAACGCGCCGCAGCCAATTCGGGATTGTCCTGTCTGGCCAGAGCCAACCACTGCGCATCGGTGTATTCAGGCAATGCAGCTATCACATGCAGAGTTGGTCGCACCGGCGTCGCCGGTAAGCGGGCATGCGCCGACCGGCCCAGGACGGCATTGAGTTCAGCTGCAGATACACCGACAAGATCTTCCAGGGAGCGCACCTGTTCATCCAGACGGCCGATTTCGATCTGTGCCCGATTGACATCCGCCAAGGTGGCGGTCCCTGTGCGAAACATAGTGCGGGTGACCGCTTCCAGATCGACTAACAGATCCAGATTCTCGCGGGCAATAAGGACAGCGTGCCACTGGAAGGCATATTCATGATAAGCACGATTCACCTGGTCCATCACCTGCAGACGCGTCGCTTCGTAGCGCTGCGCCTCGGCGTGGGCCCTGATCAGTGCTATATTGCCGCCCAAAGCCAAGGTACCAAACCAGGGAAACATCTGTTCAATCGTGTACTGCTCCCCCATATACTCGGCACTGCTGTCAACCTGGTCGAGGATAAACCCCACAGAGATCCGGGGGTCAGGCAGAATCTGCGCCTGCGAGATACGCTCCGCGGCGGCACGCCATCGATGAAAAGCAGCATCCAAATCAGGATGATGACGCAGGGCATAACGTATATACTCCTCCGGCCCGGCTTCGTCGTTCAGGGACATTCCGGATCGACTCTCCGATCCTGCCGGCCGTTCGGCATGCTGATCGACAGCGTCATGTTGGGACACTTTTAAGGGACGGATTGTCGTTTCCGTGTTGACAGGTATTGAACGAGCGCAACCGACCAGAACAAGGCAAACCACGGCCACAGTTATCCATCGTAGCCGTGTATGACGAGGTTGCAAAGGAATGTCCATAATTGTGGGCTCCTGTTTGCCAGCCATGATCGATATCCTCATTACCCGGTAACCGTTTCCAGGTCGGAAAAAAAACAATATCGGCAAATACTCAACGCGGCAGGATAATGGAAGGTCGAGGTGCCCGGCCGATCAGGGATCGGCGTCCAGTAACCGGAGCCATCGGTGCACCAGCCAGCACCACCAGCACCACCCCACCGGCTATGACGCTTAAATTAGCGGCCATGGAAATCCCATGCAGTTTTTTAAACTGAAGGCGCTGGGGATCATCGGTTACCGTGGTCTCAAAAGAAGGGATCGCCTTTTTCAGCTCCGCAGCCCTTGGTTCCAGAATAAAAGCCTGGGTAGCGGTCAACCCCAGCATGATCACAATGATCAGGGAGGAAGCAAGGGTAAATCGGGTCCTGAACAGAAAACGGGAAACCAAAGCGACCACCCCACAGATCAATCCCCAACGGAAATATCCGGGAAAAAGGACCGCCACTATGCCGCCGGCGACATCCCGGGGATAGGCGGAAAAAATTACCGGCGTGAGCTGAAAGGTGAACAAAGCCGCCCCTCCCAGCCAACAGGCAATGGCCAGCTGATATAAAATCCTTGGTACATGCATAACCCTCTCTCCTGTTCAATTCAATGGGTCACCACTGGCACCTGTCTTCTCTGGGAGACGCAAACCAGCAGCGGATATCTGACTATAATTACACCATTATGCTCCTATTATAAAAGGAAAGAAGTAAAAAAAGACTGCTGCACCGAATTATTTTTCCGCGAATAACGCTGTTACTCCCGCCCAACTGTCGGTTTCAGCCGTCATGCCGTGATTTCCCGACAAAATCGACCAACCCTGACGTCGTCTTGCGGGATGACCCATTTTGTAGTCTAATACCGGTGTTGATCAGCCCCCACGACCGAAAAGGTTATTGGGATTGCAGCGTTACCAACCGGGACCAGTGGTGCGCGGAGCCGCTACAGGATATATCGCTCAACCGCACCTGCATGGACACCAAATACAGGATATAGATATGCTGACAATTGTCGAAAAGCAAAGCCAGGACCGCCTGCTGCGTGCAGCAGCGCAGCACCTCTGTGCAACGATCAGTGACCTGCTCACCAAGAGAGAGCAGGTCAATCTTGCTGTCCCGGGAGGCAGGAGTATGGCAAAAATCTTTGAGGCCATGCAGACCGAGCAGCTTGACTGGCAACGGGTACAATTCTTCATCATTGATGAGCGGCTGGTTGCCATTGATCATCCCGACAGTAATTACCTGTTGTTACATAAATATTGCATTGCCCCACTAGTGAGGTCCAAGCGGATTCAGCCGGGGAACGCCCATCCTTTCATCTTCGAACCGGCCCTCGCCGATCGCGGCATCAAAAATTACGAGCAGGTTTTAGCGCAACATGGTTTCCGGTATGACATCATCCTGCTCAGTGCCGGGGAAGACGGGCATGTCGGAGCTTTGTACCCAAACCATCACTCCCTGGCTAATCAGCACCATGGATGTATCGTCATGTACGATTCGCCCAAGCCGCCGCCGGAAAGGATGACCTCCTCCCGCTCACTGATGCAAACGGCCGAGATCGCCTTCCTGCTTTTCATTGGCGAGACTAAACGGAAAGCCTATGAGCAATTCATGGATGCGGCCTGTCCGGTTGGTGATTGCCCGGCAAAACTGGTTCTGACGCTGCCGGAAGTCGCCGTCTTCACCGATCTGAGCACACCCACAACCCTAGAAAACCATGACCGTAAAACTCACTTTTCGTGAATAATATCATGCGTTTATCCACAAACGATCACTCTTCGTCTTCCAGCACACATCGTACTTTGGCGGCAAGATCTTTTTTGGAAAAAGGTTTTTGAATGAAATGAACGCCTGCATCGAGCACACCGTGATGAGCGATGACGTTAGCCGTATAGCCGGACATGAACAGACGTTTGAGTCCAGGATACAGGGTTCGTAAATTTCTGGCCAGCTCACGGCCGTTCATCTCCGGCATAATCACATCGGTCATGAGCAGATGCAGGTCGCCGGCATACTCACGGGCGGTACGGAGGGCTTCCCCTGGTGTGGTTGCGGCCAGGACAGTATACCCTTGGCTT
>SKJK01000226.1 GCA_007121995.1 Desulfobulbaceae bacterium | reverse complement strand
ATTTGAAACGGGTGAAAGGGGTAGATGTCTCCCACGGTTGCTGCCCGGAATGTTTTGCCTTGGCCATGAAAAAAATTCCACCAGGCAAACCAGAGGAATAAAAATCTCAGCAGGGCAGGGCGTTGACACAGCCTGGTTGTTGTAATGGGTACAAAGTATACCCATTTTATGTTTAATTAACCTCTATTGCTAATTTGGTTACAGTACCGTATTTTCAACCTGTACGAAGGGTTTCTGTGCCATGGAGTGATCATGCACAGGATGGACACTCGCTCATTGTGTACTCATGGCATATACGCCATGTACCTGACACCCGGTTGGTGTCTACTACTATCAATGTTTAAAAGGAGGCGCGCCATGCAAGACATTCAACAGATTATCGTCCCAGTGGATTTTTACCAGCACACCGACGACCTGGCTAATTTTGCAGTCAACATTGCCGGCAAGCTTGGAGCAAAAGTCACCTTTATCCATGTGATCGAGGAAGTGGTCCATTACGCCTATTCCGAGTACAATCCCGTCACATTTTCCGATATTGAAAAGGAACTCCGCGATGTTGCCGACAAAAAAATGACGGCCTTACTCGATAAAATCAAGCCTGTTTGCCCCGACTGCAGCGGCGAGGTGCTGGCCGGCAATGTAGCCGACACCATTGTTGATTATACCTCAAATAAGGATGAAGGAATGGTCGTGATGGCCACCCACGGCGCCCAGGGGATCGAAAAAGTGTTTCTCGGCAGCGTCGCCGAGCGGGTCATCAAGCGGGCCCACTGCCCGACCCTGGTCTTCAACCCCTATAAAGGCGAGCGGGGCTATAAGATAGATACCCCGATCATGGAAAAAATCCTGCCAATATAATCAATAACGGCGCATAATACCTGACCCCGGCACTGGTCCCACCCCAGTGCCGGGGTCTTCTTTTTTCCCGGCGGGTTTGCAGAAGGAGCGGGCCATGCCCGCGAACAGGATAGCTTTTCTTTATGAAACCGTGCAAAAGCACCATGTTTCCTTCATGAGAACAGAAAAACACACGTGCTTTCCTTCCTCCTGATAGGTTGGCACGAATTTCCCACAGACCTTTGTGGCCTTTAATGGCACGGCATGGAGGCATGCCGATCGGCCAACCAGATTCCGCAACACGGATGTCATTCCCTCTTGCTTTTTTGTCCTCCGTGAGCCTGATCAGTATAAATGATGGATAATCTGTGAAGAATGTGCAAGATATTTGCGGGATGGTAAAGGAGCCCCCTCAAGTATCGTGGCTGATATTTTCACAGGGGGCTCCTGCCCTAACCTCTACAACGGGCAGGAACAATGCTACCAGATCTTCTTCGCAACGTCAGTTTTTTTCAAGTTCTCTTCCGAATCGACCAGGATTTAGCCGAGACATGTCGGCAAGCCGGTTGCCCTTATTGCCAGGGGCCTCTGTATTACGCCCCCTATCTCCGAAAACCCCGAGGTGGCCCGAAGGATCTTCCGGAAGAATATCAGAAGCGGTTCAGCCTGTGTTGCGGCAGGGAAGAGTGCAGGCGACGAGTCCTGCCTCCCTCCTGTCTTTTTCTGGGACGCAAGGTGTACTGGCAGGCTGTCATTCTGGTGGCCCTGACCCTGCGGCAAAGGAGAACAACGGGGGTCAGTATCAACCGCCTGATGCGGATGTTTTCCATTTCCCGCGCCACCATTGTCCGCTGGCTCCAGTATTTTCGGAGCGTATTTCCAGTTTCCGCATCATGGCAACGAATACGGGGACGCGTTCATGCGGCCATTGGCGACCATGGACTGCCGGGGCTTCTGGTCGATTCTTTTCTTGATCACAGTACCGACTCCTCTGCAGGACTGGTCGCCTGTCTTCAATTTCTGGCTGCAGGCCAGGCAAGGTGAGGGAGGAATACGGCCGCGCAAAAGATGGGGAATAGGCAGGATGGGCAGAGTGGGATATGACCTGGGCTCCAGGAAAATACGGTCAACATGTCACGTCAGGAGCCATGTCATGAACAAAACCATCACCGATTGGGGCCAACTCCGATTTTCTATTATCGGTGGTCTGCTGGCCAGACCGCCTGAGCCGGGTAAACTGGGTGAGGAAATCGAGTTGTTGGCCAGCCGTTGTTATCGTCATCCCTCTGAGGACAAATGGGTCACCTTTGGGGCCTCGACCATCGAGCGCTGGTATTACCGGGCCTTGCATGCCGCGGACCCGGTTGCCGCATTGAGTCGCAAGGTCCGTTCGGACCTCGGCGAGGCCAAAGCCATGAGTGCGCAACTGGTGGTGGCCCTCGGTCAGCAATATGCCAGCTATCCCCACTGGAGCTATATGTTGCATGCCGATAACCTGACGGCATTGGTGACGGAACGACCTGAATTAGGTGATGCACCTTCGTATTCCACTGTCCGCCGGAGAATGAAGGAACGGGGCTGGCTCAAGAAACGCCTGCCAAAGACAGCCGGTCAGCGGCAGGCCGCCGCCCGCCTTGCGCAACGTGAAGTCCGAAGCTATGAAGCAGAGTATGTCCACGGCCTCTGGCATCTGGATTTTCATGTCGGCAGCCGGCGGATTGTCGATGCCAAGGGGAACTACCACAGCCCCAGGGTCTTCTGTGTCATCGATGATTGTTCCCGGCTTTGCTGCCATATCCAGTGGTATCTCGATGAAACCGCGGAATCCCTCATCCATGGCCTGAGCCAGGCCTTCCAGAAGCGGGGATTACCCCGCAGCCTGATGACTGATAACGGGAGTGCCATGCTCGCCCGGGAGACCAGAAACGGCTTGGCCCAATTGGGGATCGAACACGAGACCACCCTGCCATACAGCGCTTATCAAAATGGTAAACAAGAGGCCTTCTGGGGGCAACTGGAAGGACGGATGATGGCCATGCTCACCGCGGTCAAACCGCTTACCTTGCAATTTCTCAACCAAAGCACCCAGGCCTGGGTGGAGATAGAATACAACCGATCGCGCCATGAGGAACTCAGAACAACGCCACTCACACGGCTGTTGCAAGGTCAGGAGGTCTCCCGACCCTGCCCGGACAATGACCTGCTGCGTCTGGCCTTTACTGCTCGGGAAACCAGAAAACAACGCCGGAGCGATGGCACGTTGCAGGTCGGTGGTGTTCGTTTCGAGGTCCCTGCCAGGTTCCGTCACATCGATCGCCTCTCCGTCCGCTTTCGCACCTGGGATCTCAGCTGTGTGTATCTTGTTGATGAGCGAACAGGCAACCTGCTGGCCACCATCTTCCCTCTGGACAAAACAAAGAACAGTAAAGGGCAACGTCGTACCCTGGCGCCAGTGGAGCAGACGATACTGCCGGCTGTTCCGGAAGAACCGATCCCTCCGTTGCTGCGCAGGATTCTTAACACCTATGCCGCGACCGGCCTGCCGGCCGCCTATCTCCCCAAAGATGAGCAATAAGGAGGGCGGTTATGAACAACAAGCAACTTCTCGCCCTGTTCGGTTTGAAATGGAATCCCTTCCTGGCCGATGTACCGGTCGACTCGTTATGGTTGCCGCCCGCCACGGAATCTTTTTTCTTTCGGGTCGAAAACCTGGTCATGGAAGGTGGCTTTGCCCTGATCAGCGGCGAACCGGGGCTCGGCAAATCGAAGTGTCTGCAGATTATGACCCATCGGCTTCGCCGGCTGGAAAATGTCGTGGTCGGCGTAATGGAACGGCCGCAGAGCAGTCTTGGCGATTTTTACCGGGAAATGGGAGACATCTTTGGGGTGAATCTGACACCGGCGAACCGCTATGGAGGCTTCAAGGCACTGCGAGAACGCTGGCTACAGCATACGAAATCAACTCTCTTCAAGCCGATACTATTGGTCGACGAAGGCCAGGAAATGATGACCAACTGTCTCAACGAATTGCGACTGCTCGGTAGTGCCAACTTCGATTCACAGTGTCTGCTGACCACTGTGCTTTGCGGCGATATGCGCCTGCCGGAACGCTTTCGCTCGGAAGCCCTGGTCTCACTCGGCAGCAGGATCAAGCTCCGGCTGGCCTTTGAACCCTATGACCGGCATATCCTGCTCGACTATCTGGACTACAGTCTCACCCAGGCGGGCGCACCCCACTTGATGAGCGCTGAGCTGATGGAAACATTAGTCGATCATTCCGCGGGCAACCTTCGCATTCTCAATAACATGGCCGCTGAACTGCTGGCAAAAGGGGCGCGGGATGAGGTAGCCCAGCTCAATGAAAAAATGTTTTTGGAGGTCTTTTCCAGACAGCCGCTTGGGCGTAAACGCAAAACGCTGAACAGGCAGCCGGCATAATGGATAAAAAACCGGCATTGACCGGAATGGATCACAAGAGATTCGGTGAAACGGAGGTGGGCTCTGCTGAGGAGCAACCCGCCAAGGGATAGCCGGATGGGCGGCGAATTGATCGTCGACTAAGGGGAGTCTTCGGACTCCCCATTTTCTTTGTGTTCGCAGCCTGCTTGTCAATTCGTAGCCCTCATGCCTTAAAAAAACCTCGGGGTCCGGGGCAGAGCCCCGCTACGGTCTGCTCCTGCATGATGGACATCGTTTTACCTGGAAAGTTGTCCATCATTTATCGAGAACGGGCTCAAGCGACAACGGGATCGTATCCTTGGTCTCGCCGGGCCTCGTGCTTGCGCAGGATCTGCCGGACCGTGTTGCGACTGATGGTAAAATATCTGGCCAAGCCCCGGATCGACCAACCTTCCCGGTTGTGCAGAAACTCCATCTCCACCTCCCATGATGATGTGCAACTCCTGCTCGACCAAGGCAAGGGCTGCCAGGACTGTGCCGCAGGCCAGGCGCAGTTTGCCTGCTTCGTTCTCTTCCCATCTGCCAAGGGTGATACTGGACAGGTTCAGGGCCGTCTCCAGGCAGGTCCTTTCGTACCCGAGCAAGACCCGCAGCAGGGACTTTGCCTCCGGGCCGAGACCTTGCTCATCGGCAGGAGAGAGCTGGACCCCTTCGGGCTTGCCGCTGAAAGCGCGCGGATCACGCAGGATCAGGGCGATGGATTGGGGCGCATTGAGCACTGCGGTGACCATCTTGCGGGTTTCCCGCCAGGTGAGGTGATGGTTGACAATAGCATCAAGGACCTGCTGCTGGTTGCGGCGCTACAACCGCGCCAGCACCGTGCCGAGGCTGGCCGGCAGCAGCCCCAGACGGATGCGCTCCTGCACCCCATCACTGAGACGGGCAATCAGCGCCACCCGCCGACTGACCCAGCTCTTATGGCGACCGAGCAGCCCGGCGATTTCCACTTGGCTGAGCCCGTCCTCATGGTACAGTGAATGGATCACCAGGGCTTCTTCCATCGAACTGATGTTCCGCCCCACTCGGTTCAAGTGCAGCATCGCTGCCTTGCAGGCCCGAGGTCCGGCGGACAAACGACGAACCGTCAAGGCCTCCAGGGAAAGACTGCGGGCCGCGTTCAGGCGTTTGAACCCGTCCAGCAACTCATCGCAACCCGCTTCGAGACGACAGACCACCACTGGCGATAACTGACCGTATTGCTCCATTGAGCGCAGAATCGATCGCTCCGCCGAGGGATCCACAAGCACAGTTTGAATTAGCCATCCATTATCAGCAAGCTCAGCAATCTGACCAAGCTTATTTCTGGTTGCTGCAATCCTCAGAGCGTGGCTACAAGCCT
>SKJK01000310.1 GCA_007121995.1 Desulfobulbaceae bacterium | reverse complement strand
GACCCATCCTCCTGATGACTGGCCGTCTTGGCTCACCATCAGCCAGCTGGAAATCGTCCCCTTCTATGACCGCACCGGGTTGATTCACGAAACCCTGGGCACCCTCAGTGACGCCTTGCTCCAGCAGATCCTCGTCACCCTGATCGTGGTGATCATCATGGTGTTGCACCTGCGCAGCGCCTTGATCATTGGTGCCATGCTGCCATTGGCGGTGCTGCTCTGTTTTCTTTTCATGAAGCTGTTCGGGGTTGACAGCAACATTGTCTCCCTGGCAGGAATCGCCATTGCCATCGGTACCATCGTGGACATGGGCATCATTGTCACCGAAAATGTGCTCAAGCACCTCAAGGAGGCTCCGGCGGACGAACCGCGTCTTCAGGTGGTCCAGCGAGCCACCGGCGAGGTCAGTTCGGCCGTACTCACCGCCATCAGCACCACAATCATCAGTTTTCTGGCCGTCTTCACCATGACCGGGGCCGAAGGCAAGATGTTCACGCCTCTGGCCTTCACCAAGACCTTTGTGCTCATCGGTTCGGTCATTGTGGCCCTGATTGTGGTGCCGGCGGCCCTGCATGTTTTGGTGGCCGGTCGCGTCGACTGGCAGCGAATACGCCGTCTGCTGCTGTCGGGGCTGGGTGTGATAGCCTTGGGGGGGATTGTTGTCGGGATCGGCCGGGGATGGACTGCGGTCTGGATCGCGGCTTTGGTCCTGCTGGCTGTGGCAGGTCTCCATCTGTATCGTGAGCGAATGCCGGCGCACCCCCGGATGATTGTCGTTCGATATGAAAGTCTGATTGCGGGGGTTGCCCGGGTGGCACCGTGGATCGTCAGCGTCGTTGCCGTGCTGGCTGTGGGCTGGATACTCACCACCTTGTGGGAGCCGCTGGGACCGGAACGCGGTCTGGTGCGTAATGGTGTTTTCGTGACCATGCTGGTGGGCGGTTTGCTGGCGGTTTTTTTCGCCTTTCAATATGTTTATGCCCCGATCCTGCGATTCTGTCTTGATCACAAGGTGTTATTTCTCGCCTTGCCCACTGCACTGGTGCTCATGGGCAGTACGGTGTGGCTGGGGTTTGACCGCATTTTCTCCTTTGTCCCCACCGTGGCGGGGCATGTCGGCATTCAGGCCCAGAACATCCGCACCAGTGCACCATGGTCCTGGGCAGCCCATCAGTTTCCTGGTCTGGGCCGCGAATTCATGCCGCCGCTGGATGAGGGCGCTTTTCTGTGGATGCCCACCACCATGCCCCATGCCTCCCTGGCAGAGGCCATTGAGGTGTTGCGTTACCAGGACATGGCCATTTCTTCGGTGCCGGAGGTGGTCAACGTAACCGGTAAGATCGGTCGAGCGGAAAGTGCTTTGGATCCTGCTCCCATCTCGATGATCGAAACAATCATCGATTACCGGTCGGAGTATGTCACTGACGCGGCCGGACGGCGCATCAATTTTCGCTATGACCGGCAGCAGGATACGTTCGTGCGTGACGATCAGGGGAAGCTGATCCCTGATCCTGCGGGCCGACCGTATCGGCAGTGGCGTGATCATATCCGCTCGCCCCAGGACATCTGGAACGAGATCGTGCGCGCCGCCCAGATCCCCGGAACCACCAGTGCGCCCAAGCTTCAGCCCATTGAAACCCGTCTGGTCATGCTGCAGACCGGCATGCGTGCCCCCATGGGCATCAAGCTGCGGGCCCCGGACCTGGACACCCTGGACCGTATGGCCGTCGAAATCGAGCGTCTGGTGCGCCAGGTGCCGGCGGTCAATGCCGCCACGGTCAATGCCGACCGCGTGGTGGGCAAACCGTATTTTGAAATCGACATCGATCGGGCCGCCATCGCCCGCTACGGCATGAGTATCACCGATGTCCAGGATGTGATCAGCGTAGCGCTCGGTGGGCGCACTCTCACCACCACCGTGGAGGGACGGGAACGGTTTCCAGTGCGCGTGCGGTATGCACGGGAGCTACGGGACGATCCGGAAGCCATGGGGCGCGTCCTGGTACCGGCCATGGACGGTACGCAAATCCCGCTTATTCAGATTGCCGATATCCGCTTTACCCGCGGTCCTCAGATGATCCGCAGCGAAGATACCTTTCTGACGGCCTATATCACCTTTGGCCCCCAGGCCGGGTTGGCCGAAGTGGAGGTAGTCGAGCAGGTACGTGATTTTCTTCACGCCCAGATAGAGACGGGCGTGCTGGAGGTGCCGCCCGGAGTCAGCTGGAGTTTTGCCGGCAACTACGAGCATCAGCTCCGCGCCGCCAAGACCCTGGCCATCGTGCTGCCGGTGTCGCTGCTGCTGATCTTTCTGATCCTCTATTTCCAGTTCCGGTCCGTGGCCACCACCCTCATTGTCTTCAGCGGTATCGGGGTGGCCTGGGCCGGCGGATTTGTCATGATCTATTTCTATGGTCAGCCATGGTTTGCCGATTTCGATGTCTTTGGCGTCAATATGCGCCAACTCTTTCAGCTCCATGCCATCAATCTCAGCGTTGCCGTCTGGGTCGGATTCCTGGCCCTGTTCGGCCTCGCCACTGATGACGGGGTGGTGATCGCCACCTATCTGAGGCAGAGCTTTGCCAAACACCGCACCGAAACCGTGGCCCAGCTGCGTGCCGCCACGATCTCCGCCGGCCTGCGTCGTGTCCGACCCTGTCTGATGACCAGTGCCACCACGATTCTGGCCTTGCTGCCTGTCTTGACCGCCACCGGACGCGGCGCCGACATTATGCTGCCCATGGCCATCCCCAGTGTGGGGGGCATGAGTCTGGTCCTGCTCACCATGTTCACGGTTCCGGTGCTGTTCTGCCTGGTTGAGGAAACCAAGCTCAAAT
Organism: Desulfobulbaceae bacterium; assembly: GCA_007121995.1. Taxonomy (GTDB): domain Bacteria; phylum Desulfobacterota; class Desulfobulbia; order Desulfobulbales; family Desulfobulbaceae; genus Desulfobulbus. Next base: position 2,831 of record SKJK01000310.1, on the reverse strand, counting down.
GGCGCATCGGCGAGTACCGCGATCTGGTTTGAGATCCCCGGACGGTCCCGGTCATTCTACCGGGGCCGTCTCGGTCTGCTCTTCACTTGTGACCAATCACATAGGATGGAGCTGTTTAATTTACCCCGTTCCTGTGTTGTGAACGATCATGGGAGCCCCATCTTTGCACGGTCTGTTTCCTGTTTCAGTCTCTTTCTTCGATACGGGTGATGATAAAACCGCTCTCGCTCTGGAGCAGATCAAAAACGATCCGATCACCTTGTTCCAGCCCGCTGAGCATATCAGCGTTCTGGACCTTCAGATCCATGACCATTTGTGGCCAGCGCAGCGATGCAATGGGCTCGTGGTCCAAGCGGATCGTGGCTGTGGACGGATCTACGGATTCAACAATGCCGTACCCCTGATGCACCTGTTCAACGGCAGCGGTTGTGTGCTCATGACCGGAATGGTCATGATGTTGCGCGGCTACCAGGGTGGAGGGCGCCCAGAGGGGGGTCAGCAGGACGGCGATCATGGCGATGTGCTTGAGACGCATACGAACTCCTTTGTGTTTCAGGGTTGTGAGGATATTGCAGACCTGTTGCGCAATCAGTTGCCATTTGGTCTTCGAGGAAAATTCACCGGGCATGCGTGAACCAGGACTGCCCTTGGAACTACATTTATATCAATAATACCGAAATCCTTCAGGGGCAATGGGAACCATTGCTTGATATCATCCGCTGCGCTGTTCTGCGAATGTCCTCGACCAGGTCGGGCGGTTCCAGCACTTGCGCTCCATCCCCCCAGGAGAAAATCCATCGCTTCAATTCGAGCAGATGGTTGACGGTCAGGGTCAGGATCAGGGAACCGTCGGCTTGTTCCTCCAAGGTCTGGGACGGGTGCCATCGTCGCTCCCGGACATAGTCCGCCACGCTCGGAGCAAAGAGAATCCGTACAACGACCTCCTCCTCGCCCCAGTGCACGCCGAAATGGCTGCCGCAGAGTTTACTGAAATCGAAATCCGCCGGTATAATAAACCGCTCTTTCTGCTGCCGCACCGCATTTATCCGCGCCAGACTGAAGGTACGCACCGCCTGCCGCAGGTGGCAGAAGCCCACCACGTACCAGTCACCTTCGAACCGAACCCCGTGATACGGGTCAACCCGCCGTTGCACCGGCATTCCGCCGGGATTTTTGTAGTCAATCTCCATGCGGATTGAATGCCGCAGACAGGTAAAGACCGTTGCCAGTACCTCGGGCAGGATTACCGTGGCAAAGGGCGGGAATACGGTGAACCGGGCCTGGTCGTTGTCGGGTCCGGCGGCGAGTTTGTCCGGCAGTGAATCTTCTATTTTACGGAAAACAGAGGTAAGGCTGGCATGGATCGGGGTGTTCTCGTACTGGGCCAAGAGCTTGTCCGCCAGATAGATGGCAAACAGGTCGCTCTCCCGGATGTCCATGGCCGGCAGGCGATACTGTTCCTCGGTATAGAAATAGCCACGTTCCCTGCTCGAATAGGCCAGGGGCGCATCGAGCTGGTAGCGCATATATTCCAGGTCGCGGCCGATAGTCTTGGTGCTGACCTCCCATTCGTGGGCCAGGGTGGTGCGGTTGGGAAATTTTTTTTCCCGAATTTTTCGATCGATAAACAGCAGGCGGGCATGCTGGGGTTTGTACTTGGCCATGGACTTCTCTTTATTTATTTTTGGGGTGGGACGCTATTTGTCCCACCAGCCAGAGTACTATGGCAGCAGGAAAATCACCAATCCCTTTTGCAACAGGAGGACAACATGGGATATATCGTGGCGTATCTGCTTCTGGCACTGGCTGTAGACCTGATTTTGACCATAATCAAACCGGAAAGGGAACAGCGGGCACCCCTCATCAGTCAACGACGGCTTTGGAATGATACGATCTGTGATTGCCGTTCCATTATGCTGCCTGCCGGTACGGCCTGTTCCGGCCACTGCCGTTGGACCATCCCCAGTAATCAACATAATCGAAGATGACGTACCGCTGGTTGCCGGGTGCAGGTGCGATCTGCACCCGGTCGCGTTTCCAGCGTTTGCAACCTGGATAAGCAGGCTGCCGGGCAACATTGAGTCTGTACCCTCCACTGCCTATTCACCGGCCTCACCCTCCGGCGCATCGGTGAATTCTCACCGGTTTTCATGCGCAATCCAGAACAAGAATCAGAGCAGGTGGCAGACACTCTGCTCAAAGACTGACCTTCTTTTCGTCACATTGTACTATTGAGCCCCGGTCATATGGCCCCCAAAACCTCGACCTTTTTCTTTCTCCGGGAGCTTCGGCCAGCTCATCACCGTGGCAGGAGAAGGGAAAGGCAATGTTTGCATTGAAATATATGGGGCGAGAAAGTAGAGATCTTTGATTAAAAGAGTGGAATATATTGAAACCTGTTCTGCACCTGAAATGCAGATACGGTCTACAAGTGGCTCAGCGGAAAAGCCATGTTCGCCCACAAAATCGGTCGTCTCTGGAAATTCAAGAAAGACGAAATCGACGAGTGGGTCCGCAAAGGCGGAGCAGGTGAGACCAGCGGTGAGCATGACGGAAAAGAATAAACAGTTATCCCGGTTCGGGTTCAGCTTCGAACGCGGAGGCGCTCATAGTTCTCGCACCATGATGCTTGAGGACCTGGGAGCCTTATTGACCTATGTCGACCGGCCCGAGGCTGACAAGAGCGATTACCTCCAGGCGATAGATGATGAGAACTGCCTGGGCAAGCGCTCTGGCAAGACCCGCACACTCACCTATCGACATCTCGTTGATCTGTACTCGCTTGACGCTACCTGCGTCCTCTTCCGGGCTCTTCTCTACTTTTGGAATCG
>SKJK01000195.1 GCA_007121995.1 Desulfobulbaceae bacterium | reverse complement strand
GCCAATACGGATGCCGCCACTTTTCATTTCAATGATTTTGATCGTGATATTGTCGCCGATGATAATACCTTCACCGGGTTTTCTGGTCAGCACCAGCATACGTGCACCTGTTCAAAGTTCGAAACAACGGTCTGGGATCGAAATGTCGAAAATTAGACATGCCGCAGAGGGGTCAATCTCCAATGCAACGTCATCGACCTGTAAATAATAAAAGAGTACCCACTATCGTGCAAACAGATGGAAAAGGCAAGCGTTTTAATGTAACCAATCAAGGAGGTTGTACCTGTTTGCTGTAGCAAGATCCAGCAGGGTGCCGGGCTGTAGTTGCACTCTCAGGCCAGGCAGCCTTTTTCTTGCATCCGGTGAACGTTGACCTGCACAACAGCCTGAACGTTTGCAGGAGGAGTGCTGGTGAAGGGGTATCGATCAAAGATAATCAAGGATCGAAAGTTGCGAGACTTTGGATGTGACGCTGAGAGCGGCTTGAAAAGCGGTTTCCTGCTGGACAATGGCGTTAAAGGTTTCGATGGCGTCTGCATCCTCATAACGGGAAAGAATCTGTTTCAGATCGACTTGAACCCCTTGCTGGTAGTCCATGGCGGTTGCCACCCGGTTGGCGCGGTTGCCGAGTTGGGAACGGAGGCGCCGATTCTGTTCCGCTGCCCCTTCCAGATCGGCCATACTTTGCTGCATGGCGGCCAGATCATTGTCCCGGATCGCTTCCCCGGCCTGGGTCAGCGCGGCGAAGAGGTCGTAGCGGCCGGCCTCGATACTGTTAGGGTTGTCCGGGTCCCAGTTGGTGGTGCCAAAAAAGAGATCGTTGCCGGTGAGATCGACTTGAATCATCTCCCCGGGGGTAATCTCCAGGAAGGTGGCATTTTCATCACCCTGATAGAAGACCGGCCAGGTGGTTGAGTCATTGGGATCGTAGAGGTCGGGATCGTAGGCCGGATTTTCGATAAAAGGCCGGGTATCTTCCCGGTAGCCTGCAAACAGGTGTTTCCCGTCCACAGTGCCGTTGCCGGCATCAAGCAACTCCCGCCGCATTTGCACCAGTTCGTCCGCCAGGACGGTCCGGTCGGCATCGTTGAGCGAACCGTTGATGGCATTGGTCATGATCTCCTTGGCCCGTTGCATAATGTTTTCCACATGGTTCAGATGCCCATCCGTGGCCTGCATGGTGTCCAGAGACTTGCCCATGGTTTCCAGGTAGCGGTCAACATTGGAGATTTGTTTGCGAGTGTTGAGCACCGGGCGGATCGAGGCTGGATTGTCGGAAGGGACGTTGAGTTTTTTACCCGTGGCTCCGATCCGACGGAGTTCTTCCAACTGCAGGCCAACGTCATTGAGACGTGAGCCGAGCATCCTGTAGGTGGTTCCCTGGGTGGCTTTCATAGCTTTCCCCTGAATCCGTGACGGCTGGACTCTTGTTTTTGATGAAATTTGCTATACTCAGTTAAAATGACCATGATATTATTAACTATTATCCTTCACCAGCCGCCCTTCGGGGCATCCGTCCGCACGCCATCTTCATTGCCCGTAACCGTCCGATAAAGTCTACTTTGATCGAACGGTCACGAACAACGAAGCTGACGCACGGATGAACGCTCACGGATCCAGGGTTACCTCTTAAGCTGGAGCAGGGCGTTCATCATTTCATCGACCGTGGCCAGGAATTTGGCCGAGGACTCAAAACCGCGCTGAAAGCGGATGAGGTCGATCATTTCCTCTTCCAACGAGACTCCGGAGTACCCGTCGCGTAGATTCTGCAACTGGATAACAGCATCCTTGGCTCCGGTCAACGCCAGTTTGTTCCGGGAGGCTTCGATGCCGATTGTGGCAACCATCTGGCTGAAAAAACTGTCAAAGGTGTCGTTGGTTCCGGTTATTTTATGGGTTGTCTCCAGGCGGCCGATGGCCAGAGCAGTCTCATTGTCACCGGGAGCGGCGCTCTCCTGGCCGGCTGCGGCCACGTAGCGACCGTCGGTAAAGGCCATGGCCACATGGCGGGCTGCATTTTCCACCACGGGAGGGCCGGTCAGATCATTAAAAAAAAGTTGTCCAGTAGCCGGGTTTCCGGTGACCGGATCGATGAACCAGCCGGTTTCGTGGACATCGTTGACCGCACTGGTCAACTCAACAGCCAGGGAATCAAGGTCGCTGCGCAGATCAGCAATAAAAACATCCCGCATGGCAAACATGCCCTGGAATCGGCCCCCAAGGTTTTCAAGATGCAGATCAATGGTATTACCGGCGGCGACCAACTGCAGGTCGACATCCGAGCCGCTGGTCACGGTTTGAATGGACATGGCCATATTGCCCTGTACCAGAGGCAGACCGCCGGGCAACATCACCGAGAGCATACCGCGATTGTCGGTATAGGTCTTGATGCCCAGGGTGTCGGAGAGATCCTGGACCAGAAGATCGCGCTGATCGCGGGCCGCATTGGCGCTTTGGCCGGATATTTCCACCAAGCTGATCCGCTGGTTGAGTTTGGCGATCTCTTCAATTTTTTCATTGAGGAATTCCACCTCGGAGATGATTTCGGTGTTCATGTTCTGGGTTACCGTGTCTAACTCGTTGGTGATGCCGCGAAAGGCATCGCCCAGGAGTTTGCCGCGCTGCACAACCACATCCCGTTCCACTTGACCGTTGGGATTGGCGGTCAGTTCCTGCCAGGCGTCAAAGAATTTGTCGATCTCGCCGGCAAGATTGTCGCCGGCAATGCTGAAAATCCGTTCAAGTTGGGTCAGGGATCCGGAACGACCGGTTTCTACACCGAATTCAATGGTTTTTTCCTGGAGTTGCCGGTTGATGAAGACACTGTAATCTCGAGTGACATTGGAGACCGTCACCCCCTGACCGATGAAGAAATCACCAAAATTAACCGCCGGGATTTGCGACAGATCAGCCCGTTGCCGCGAATAGCCTTCGGTGTTGACATTAGCGACATTGTTGCCGACGATCTCAATGGATTTCTGGTTGGTCAGCAGGCTGGTCCTGCCGGAATTGAGTGCGTTGAGCAGACTGGTCATGGGCGTACCGTTTCTGTTCCTTGCCCCGAACCGACGGAAAAGACCACCAGAGGGACGTTGGCAGGTTGCGTTTCCGTGTAGTCACCTGCACGGAAACGGGTTCGTCAATGCTCATCCGGAAACGGCTCTTTTCCATGATCCTGTGATGCGCCGGCAGGTGTAATCTTGGTGGTGTATAAAATATGCCTGCGGTTCAAATCGTCAACGGACTCTCGATTGAGAGCAACAGAGCGTGTTTTCGGAAGAACACTGGTCAGATACTGTTATATCGGCTCAATCAACGACCGGGTTTAGGCCAATGGAGAAAAAACAATGGAGAAAAAAAGTAGGGGCAACAACAGGATGGAGACCGGAGCACAGTCGTCCCAGCACAGATGAAAAAGAGGGAGGAGCGGAAGAATCAGATTCTGCCGGAAAGGAGGCGTCCGTTAATGGCGTTATTCTGTGATACTCCCTGGGGACTGTAGGTAACCGGTACGGTCTTACGGCCAAAAAATTCCATGGTTTCCTGTATCCAGTTGAGGGTGGCGCGAAAGAGATATGCATTACGCCGATTCTCTTCCTGGATCTCGCGGGCATAGTGCTCGTCATCGGGATGGAGCCGGTCAACATTTTTAAGTTGATTGATGAGGGTTTCTTTGCGTATGACGTCGGCGGTCATCGCTTCCAGATCCAGTACCTTGGCATGCTCGCGCTCATCACGGATGGTGTCGCGTAACTGGCACAGTAAGTCGCGGACGGTTTCACGGTCCATGGGGGTCATCCTTCCACCAGAAATTTCATCAGGCTGGCGGCAACTTTATCCAGGTCCGGCTCATACTGGCCGCTTGCCACCTGTGCTTTCAACTCCTGGACACGGGCGGCCCGTTCGGGGTCTTCCGCTTTGGCCGCAGCCTGGGCAGCGGTAGCTCCCTGGAGGGCGGAGGAGAAGCTGGCGCTTTCCTTGCCTTCGGTTTTGGTCGTTTTTTGCGTTTCATCAGGCCGGTGCACCTTGTTTGGTCCCCCGAGCTGCCCCATTCCATTGACTCCGAAAAAATTCACGGTCATCACGTTCACCTGTCAGATAAATGTTTCAGGCCACATCCTTGGATTCCATCACCCAGGCATCCAGCTTTTCCATCACTGCATCATAGGTCTGGTAGGAGATATCAGGCAACCAGTCACCAAAGGCTTTTTTGGCCTCGGCAAAACCCTGGTCGATTCCTTCCTTGATCGCTTCAATGCGTGATGGATCCCCACCGGCTATGCCCACGGCAAATTGGAAGATCCGGTCGGAGGTCTGTTGCACACCAAAATATCCGTCGTCGCTGATCAGTTCGCGAGCTTTTCCAGGCGTCAGCGTGGCGATGTCAATTTCGCTGTCGCCTACGGCGATCTTGGTATGTATGCCTTGCTCTTGGAGCAGGTTGGCTACCAGGTTCTGCAGCATCCCGTATCGCGCACTGTCAGCGGCGTGCAACTGGGCAGCGCCGGTATAGGTGACAGTAGAGTTGGTCTCGCTTCGCAGGTTGACCCGGTCGGATGGAGCGGATCCTGGGCTGCGTTCATTGCCTTTGGGGAGATGAACACTTTCCATTTCCCTGTTGTTCCGGTTGACAAGCGAGTCGGGAATCCGGTTGTGACTGATGCCTTGTACCATAACGTTCTGCCTCCTTGCAGTGTCTGCGGGACCATCCTGGCCCGGTTGAACAGGAGATATTCTTTCCTGTATTTTTTATCGGCACTGCCGGAGAAAAACTTTACCCTTCTTGTGTGTTTTTTTTTACTGCCCGCCGAGATGCTGTCCGCAGGACTCATACAGTCGATTATTTCAAAGGCGGCAGGTGTCGTTCCATCTGACGATACATCTGCTCGGCCAGACCGATGCTTTGTTGTTGGGCGATTTTGTTGGCAATCTCCATGTCGAGCATGTCCCGATAGATATCGGTGGAGGTGTTTTCCTCGAAAAGTTTACTTTCGGGCACTGTTTTTCGCATGGATTGAAACAAGGATTGCAGGAACAGTGCTTCAAAATCCCGGCACGATTTTTCCAGTGATTCCCTGTCTCGCAGAGCACGGCTGGTATCTATATCCTGCGAGGCGGGAGGAAGCATGATCATGGGGTCAAGGGTGGTTTTCATAAGTGTTCTGTCACCAGTGTCGGGTTGAAATGATGGTGGGGAGGCGACCATAGGCACCCCATCTTTGCACGGTTGCGGCGACTGCGTATGGCGTCGCTATAGCGGGCAGTCACGCTTGGGTACAGTTTACAGAATGACCAGTTCGCCGTGCAGTGCTCCGGCAGCTTTAATGGCCTGGAAAATAGCGATCAGGTCCCGGGGGGTGGCCCCGATGGCATTGAGGGCTTTGGCAATTTCGCCGATATTGACCCCCATATCCAGGACCACCAGGTTGCCCTCATCTTCCATCAAGTCGATGGTGGTGACCGGAGCGACCACGGTATCGCCACCGGCCAGGGGGTCGGGTTGGGACACCTGGACGGATTCGGAAATGACCAGATTAAGGTTGCCATGAGAGACCGCCACGGTGGAAATGCGCACATCCTGGCCCATGACAATGGTTCCGGTACGTTCATTGAGCACCACCCGTGCAGGAGTGTCCGGTTCGATTTCGATTCGTTCCAGGTCGGCGATAAAGGTGACCAG
>SKJK01000054.1 GCA_007121995.1 Desulfobulbaceae bacterium | reverse complement strand
TTGACGACCTCCTGCTGGGTCAGGCCATGGGTGCCGGGGCTGTCGCCCACAGCGGTGTTGGGGGTTGCCCGGTGCACCTGACTGATATAGCGCTGCAGATGGCCTTTCATTGCCGGTGACCAGTCGTTTTGCATTTCCTGCTCAAGGGTTGAGGCCCTTTTTCGTTGATAGTCAACGACATTGATGATGTTTTGATCAACGAGATAGAGAAAAACATCCTCGCCAACCGGCATGTGGAAACTGTTTTTCGTCAACTGGTCGGTAAGGTTCTCGCTGATAAAGAGATTGCGCCGATACGCTGTCTCCAGGTTATCTGCATACGAATAATCTGCAAAAGGGAGCACGACTACGGTTCTGTTGGCGCCGATGGGATTTTTGACCTCGGACTGGACTTTCAGCGATTCGTTGACCGTGACTCCGCACCCGCTGAGACAAAGGACGGATACACCTATAAGCAGAAGGCGACTGAACTTCATACCATTTCTCCTGTTTGTACTCTTGGGCATCAGTTGGCCCTTACGTTGAGGATCGTCGGGGTCAGTAAAATGACCAATTCCCGTCTTTGCTGAATTTTTTCTTCGACACCAAAAAGATACCGCACCACCGGTATTTTGCCGACAATGGGCGCGAAGTTGCCTGATGTAGATTCCACGCTGTCGATCAGGCCGCCAATGATGAGCATCTCCCCATTTTCTACATCCACCATGGTGGACATCTGCCGAACCCTGATCTCCGGCAGTCCGACGATGAGGCCATCGTTGCCAAAGCTTCGATATTGAATGGTGTCACCAACCAGGTCCGTGGTGATCGGGGTCAGGTGCAGGGTGACTTTGTTGTTGTCGATGATTGAGGCCATAACGCCCAAAGCTATTCCATCAACGACATTATCGGTTTCTGCGGTAAAGGTGATCCTGTTGTTCTCGTCTACTTCCCTGGAAACGGTTTTTATGTACGCTACATTTTTGCCTACCGAGATCATGGCCGGCTGGCCGTTGAGCACGGTGAGTTTGGGATTAGCCAGTACATGGGTTTCGCCCTGTTCATTCAGAGCATTGAGCAGGACATTGAAGTTGGCAGGGTTCAGAGTGATTTTACTGACAAAGCGGGTGATCGATTCGGCATCCCCTTCTGCCGGGATCCATGGATAGACCTGACCGTCCCCGCCGGTTCCGGCAGTACCGAAAAAGGTTGTGCCGCCGATGCTGAAATCTTTAAGGATATTACTCCAGTCAAGACCGATTTTCGAGTTATCCTGCAGGTAGACTTCGATAATTTTTGCTTCGATGGCAACCTGTCGGTACAGTTCTGTTTTTAAGTTGTCGATATATTGATCGACTTTTTCTAAAAGTGGTTGAGGGGCCGTTACTGATATCATGCCCACACTCTCGTCAATGGTGTAGTAAGCCTGGGCCGCGCGTCGGGTCATACCCGTTGCCTGGGTGGTGCCGCCGTTGATCTGACGCCCTTCCTCCCGGGCGGTGCCCTGGAAGGTCCTGGAGGCGTCGGCCACCATATCTTCGATAGCATCCGGGTCAGTGGCAATAGTTTCTCTTTCTCTTCTGATACTCCAGACCTCCAAAATGATATCAAGGTTCAGCTTGATATTATCCCAGACATCGAACTCGTTCTGGTCACTGGTTATCTTGACAGTTCCTTCCGAGCCGCTGGCAGCTTCACTTGAGGCGAGGAAATTGCCGCCCACCGTGCTGGAATAGTTGCCTTTCATGAAGGGAATTCCCAGCCGATAGATTTTGGTGTCTTTGTAGCGGACAATAATAGTGTTACCCTGCTGTACGTGGAAATAATCCGCCTGCCTGAGGAGATTTTCCACCGCATCGAAAAAATTGTCATTGGCTGAGATATCAACATCAACCAAGGTGTTCTGGTTGACATCACTGGCCCAACTGACGGTCATGCCTTTGAGATTGGCCAGCCGTTTTAAAACATCCCAAAGAGGTTGGGGACCGCCTGTAGAGCGGATGGTAGCACCAACCTTGATCTGATGCTCGGCAGTGTCTGCACGGAGATCTGCGTCCTGGCTGTCATAAGCAGTGATATAGCTAGGCATTTGATATCGTACTGGCAATTGCAGTGGCTGGGCCGGCGGCTCGGCACGGACCTCTTCAACCGGTGGGGCGGCATTTGCCCTTGGAGGCTCAGGTTGTTTTTTCGTCCCGCAGGAGGCAAGGGCGAAACAAAGCAGAATCAGGCAAGGTGCAACGTACTGGTGTTGTTTTCTCATTGAATCAATCCTCTGATACAGTCTGCAGCCGGTTAATACATCGTTTGGGAAATCGTAACCCGCGCATTGATATATTTATCTAAATCCGGTGGGATACGGAATCCGGACAGCAAGATGGCCCGATAGGTCTCCGTGGCTTTCTCCTGATTCCCCATTTTATCGTATACCCGTGCCGTGGCGATCATGGTATTGAGGTCGTCACCGTACAGGGATTTATGCATGTTGAGCACCCGCAGCGCATCAGCGTATTGCTGCTGTTGTTCGCTGAAGGCAGCAAAACTGATCAACGCCTCTTTTGAGGGCTTATCGATATTGAGGCTCTGTTCGAAATATTGCCGGGCCAGTTGATTGTCCTGCATATTGGCCGCCGCGATGGCGGCATTCAGCGCCGCTATACTGTTGGTCGCATCCAGGTCAAGGGCCATCCTGGCAAAGTACAAGGCTCTGGCGTTCTGGCGAAGTTGGACCAGGTACAGCGAGGCGATTTTGTTGGCAAGCTGGCTGTTTTCGGCCCACTTGGCCAGGGCTTCTTCATAGAGATGCACGGCGGTCTCGGTATCACCGCGCTGCTCAAATTCCTGGGCGCGTCCCATGATCTGTTTGGCTTCCATGACCTCAGGGGGCTGATCCTCAACCTGTCGGATCAACAGGGCCTCCTGCTCGACAACTTCCAGGTCGGTCTGGAAACTCAACCTGGTTTCGGCCTGCTCGGGCCAGACAAATTCTCTCCCTTTCGGATAGATAACCAGGGTGTTGAACCGTTCCTCTTTCTCGAGATCTTTCAGATTGAGGATAATGTCCAGGGCAAAGTCCCAGGGAACTTCGTCCAGGACCAGGGTCAGAGACCCCCGGACCGATTCGTCGACCACAATGTTGACCCCACTGACGTGGCGCAGGAAATTGAACACATTGTGAAGATCCATCTTCTGGAATTCAACCGAGATCCTCTCTCTGGTGTATCCGGAGAAATTGAAGGCGTCCTCCATTTGCTGCTGCTGTGCCTGGGGCGACAGCCTGGTGGCAAGAGGGTCAATGTCGGGAAGATGCCCGTCGACATTCAGATTCTGGTCGATAAGGCGGGTGACCTGATCCTGGGAAACCTGCTCGACGATGTGTACTTCAAGTCCGCTCTGGGCGGTACGGATGGTATACGGGAAAAGGGTGTCAAGTCCGGAATCGAGCACAGCCCGTACCCCTGTCCCTCGAGGAGCAATCCTGATTCTCGCCACGGCAGTACCGACCGTCTGTTCTCTTGGTAGTGATGGGTCCAGGGTTATTGCATCCAGATCGATGTACAGTCGTGGCGGCGTAGATCCCTCGGCCTCAAGGACTCCATGTGAGTAATCGGCAAGTTGGCCGTTGGTCTCGAAATGAACCACGGTGCCGCCTGGTTGGGGAGTAACCTGAATTGCCGTGAGTTGTGTGTCGGCAGTTGCGGCTTCGTTAGTGGTCAGGCTGGGTCCAGTTGTGAGGTCATCTGCTTGATCGGGAACGGCAAAGGTCAGGATGATTTCGTTATCAACCTGCAGCGAAGTGAAGGGCGTGGACCCTGACATTGAAAAAGTCAGCCGGGTGATCGGGGGCTGGGCATCGGTTACCTCGGTCACCGACAGGGAAAAGGCTTCATGGACGGGAAATCCAGCGGTCAGGTCGGCTGCAGGCCTGGCTTCGGCAATATCGACAATGATGCGTGGCGGGTTGGGCAGCTCGTAGGCCGTAAAGAGAAGTGGCAGGGATCCTTTGATGCGAATTTCCGCCTGGGCATCAACCATGCGCCAGGTGATGGATTCGACTTGCGCCTCCGTGTCGCTGGCGATCAAGGAGGAGGAAAAGCAAAGGGTCAGCAATAAAACACAGAGGGTTGTGCACAGCCCTCGAGGAGAAACGCTTGGAGAAAAACGAGCCATTTTTACCTATCTCCCTCTTTTTTCAGTCGCATTATAATCGTATCCTGAACTTCGGTACCTGCTCGAGTATACGCTGTTTCCGTAATGATAACCTGCTGCGGCTCTATCCTGGTGACCACTCCTCTTCTGCCGATGAGCATACCCTCTTTCAACAGATACCCTTTTTGGGTTTGGTCTTCCACCATGGCGAGCATTTCGCCACCGCTGCCCAGAACACCGACCAGGGTCAACTGGCCGGGCTCGAAGAGTTGCATGCCGGTCAATTCGACCTCGACCTCGACAATTTCATCCGGATCCAGGCGCGGGGGGATAATCGCCCGTGGGGTTACAAAGGTCTTGAAGGGGTCCGGCCGCCCCTCGGTCTGGTACACAAAGGGGGCTTCCACCGAAGAGACGCTGCCTTCGTCGATGGTGGTCTCGTCTATGTCCTGGGCAAAGGTGCAGGTGGATGCAGCCAGCCAGAAAATCAGTATGGCGAGACTACGAAGAGCACGAGCTGATAATGTACAGGGTGAAAAAATCCGCATAGGTGCGATCCATGGAAACAAAGATGATGAATATGCGTAACCGTTGTCTGTTTACCGGCGTCTTGGCCGGGATTGCTCTGGCGCTGGTTGCAGCGCGACGTTGGTGAAACGGTAGGTCAGAAGGCGACAGGAAGAGTTGAGTAATATTTCCGTCCCTTCTTCCCCGGCCTTGTCCATGCTGATATTGTTGACCGTGACAATCCGGTCCAGCTTGCTGACCGCGTCGAGAAAGGCACCCAGGTTGTGGTAGGGCCCTCTGATTCTGATGTCGACAGGTATTTCAGCGTAAAAATCCCGGGGAATTTCCGCTCCGGGCACGAAGGATAAGAAATCAAGACCAGCCCTTCTGCCCAGATCAGAGATGTTGCGCAGCAGGTCGGGTATTTCCTGACTGGTGGGCAGGAGTACGGCCATTTCCTCAAATTGTTGCTGGACCGCGGCAAATTCCTGTTGATGCCTCGGTAACTCTCTTGCCGCTCTTTGCACGGTTTGTAATTCTTGCGTCGAAACTCTGATCTGGTTGTTCAACGAGGCCATTCTGGTTGCTTGCGGCTGAAACAGGAAAAAGTAAAACAAGGCGGCGGGAATAACGAGTGCAGCCAGACAAATCAGCACTTTGACTTTCTTTTCCAGCGGCAGATATTTCTTTTCTATGAAAAGATCGAATTTTAACTGTTGTTTACCGGAAATCATCAGTTGCGACCTGTGGTTAATCCTGGGTAGGAGTCTCGGTATCGGGAATGGATACGCTGCAGGAGATTGAAAATTGGATCAAGTCCCGTTCCGCGAATCTTTGCAGCGAGGAGTTGGCCAGTACAACATTACCTATCAAGGGGGAACTGCTCAGGTCATCCATGTATGCAGCAACGGTCTGGTTGTCCAAGGCCATTCCTGTCAGGCGCAGGGAGGCTCCGGTCTGGGAAAGACCGGTCAGCCACATTCGTTGTGGCGGTGTCATCCTGGCGACCTCATCCATGACCCGGACGGTTAGTGATGAGGATTGTTTGAGCTGTCCAATAACACCGATCCGA
>SKJK01000230.1 GCA_007121995.1 Desulfobulbaceae bacterium | reverse complement strand
TGGAAAAAAGCGTTGCGCATGATCATTTTGGACCAGTGTCTCTGATTTGAGCCCTTCAATGAGGGCTGCTCCGATCCGATGCGGTGTCGGAGTCATGAGTGTCAGCCAGTATGAACTCAGTTTAGGGGTCAGGAGGGGTACCGTAACAATCCATCGTCGCAAGTGCATAACTTCGGCTGTCTGCTGCAGCATGTCCTTGAAAGAAATTGGCGGAACACCGATATCCACCACCAGGTTGTCAGGTGGATCGAGGTTGATGGCATCATTCAGATACGCCACAACATCATCAATGCCGATGGGCTGGGTCATGGTGTTGACCCATCGGGGTGTGGTCATGATCGGCAGCTTTTCCACCAGGTGACGGATAATTTCAAAGCTGGTACTTCCTGATCCAATGATAACACCCGCCCGCAACCAGATGGTGCGGATACGGTCGGGACGGCTTGAAAGAATGTCTCCGGTTTCCAGGCGGCTGGCCAGGTGCTTGGAGGCTGACTTCCTGAGGCCAAGACCGCCGAGATATATTATTTTTTTCACACCCTGCTCCAGGCAGGCATTGTAAAAATTTTCAGCACTTTCCCGGTCGAGTTGACTGAAATCACGCTCAGCTCCCATGGAGTGGATCATGTATATGGCGGTGTCGACCCCCAAGAGAGCTCGCCGCAGAGTATCGGGGCTGAACGTGTCGCCCTCGATGATTTCAGCATGCTGTCGGGTTTTTTCGGTCAGCTTTCGTGTATTGCGCACTAACAGGCGCAGGCGCAGGTCTTCGCGTTCCCTGACCACTTTTTCCAGGCGTCTACCAATATAACCGGTGGCTCCGGTGAGTAGTACAGTGTGCATGGGTAGGGTGACCTCCAAGGGTTAAATGTTTACATACTATATAAACGATTCTCAGGTTAAGCAAGGTAATGCCAAGCAGGATCTGCACTGTGACTGCAGGCGAACAAAAGTAGATTTTTTGTGCGGCAGCCGGGTCGTTAACAGGCCGGGTGTTGGTGGATACAGGTTTGGGCGAGGAGAGCGATGGAAGGATGTGGCGGCCGATGGGCTGATGACACCTCCCTGGAGCGTCACACATCTTCAGCAAGGTGTATGCGATGGCGAGATCCGGGAGGTATGTGTTTACCAGAAACCGAGCAACATTTCCCTTTGCTACATGTCATCATCCCTTGCGGACGATCAATCTGTTCCCTATTTGTAGACGAGTACTGTTGAGGTTGTTCCATTGGCGCAGATCCGTGGTGGAAACCTGGAATTTTCTGGCAATGGTCCATAGTGAGTCCCCTTTTTGGACCACATACCACGCTAATTGTTGTGGTGCCGGTGCCGATGCCTCGGTGGATCGTTTTTTCATGTCGTTGAGAGTGGGCAAGTCGGTGCTGGCGGGGGTACTGGCCACCGACGCAACGGTCATTTTGGCAGCATCGGCGATCACTGTCATCGCATCCGGGGCTGGTCGATCAAGGTAGAGGGCGATTTGCTGGCCAGCTCGGATGGTGCGCGGGTTGGAAATGTTGTTCCACAACATGATTGTTTTGGTGGGGACCTGGTACTGGAGAGCAATTTTGGACAGGGTATCACCGGGTTTGATCTGGTGCAGCACCATGTTTCGGTTACCGGATCCACTTCCAGCGAGAAGGGTCTCTGCACTCTCGCCATCTTTGAGGAGCACATACCTGGTCGTAGTAGTGGGAACCTGCAGCCTGAGTCCTCTTTTCAGGGAAGCAGTGCGCAAATTATTCGCCTTGAGCAGGGTGGTCTTGTTAACATTATACAGATTGCAGATAGACGTCAGCGTATCACCGCTCTTCACGGTGTGGGTGACGTAGGTCGTGGTCATGACGGGAACCAGCTTGTCGAGGTTGGCAGCGACCAGACTGCGGGAACCTGCTGGTATCCGCAGAGCATACTGGTCGACCCTCGGTGGTGTCTGGTCTCTGTTCAGTTCGTTGTTGAGCGCGCGTAAACGTTTTACCGTGGTATTGGCTGATACCGCCACTGCTTCCAGGTCCGTACCGCCGGGGACGTTGATCTGGTCATATTGGATCGGTTGTTGGTATTGGATGTCGGTGAAGCCGAATTTTTCAGGTTCCCTGGCAATGAGAATGGCGGCGATCAGTTTTGGAACATACTGTTTAGTTTCCAGATAAATACCTTGGGTACCGGCCAGCTCCCAGAAACACCGGGTATTGTAGGTTTGCATAGCCCGTTGCACTCTGTTTTCTCCGCCATTGTAGGCGGCCACTGCAAGGTACCAGTCGTCGAAATCACGGTACAGACGCGACAGGTATTGGATAGCAGCTCTGGTGGCTTTTTCCGGTTCCCGGCGTTCATCGACCCAGGAATCGATGCGCAGGCCGTAATCGCGTCCTGTTCCGGGGATAAACTGCCACAGGCCGGCTGCGTGAGCATGGGAGTAGGCGGAGGGATTGTAGCCGGATTCAATCATTGCCAGGTAGGCCAGATCCAGGGGCAGACCGGCTTGTTTCAGCTCAGCCTGAATAAAAGGAAGGTACCTGGTTGACAGTGCCATCCATTGACTGAAGGTGTTTCTGTGTCTCCCCTGGAAGAGTTCGAGATAGTAGAGGACCTGCTTGTTGATGGTAATGGGGAAATCATAGGACGAAAGATCAAATCCGGTCTGGACTGGTGATACGCTTTGTCCTCCGGACGTCTCGAATTCCCAGAAGTCAGGATCATTTAAGACGGCTTGGTCCTCCAGGGCCCATTGGTCAGGATTCATCAAGGGCAGGAGTTCTTCTTCATCAGCACAGGGGACCGTGTTTTGAGCATGGGACCGGGCAGTGTGTTGGTCCAGGGTTGATTGGTCGAGTTGCGGTGCACATGCTGTGAGAAAAAGGAGGGCAATGGCCAGGCAGGCGTGGGCCAGCAGAGTCGTTATGGATTTCATGAGGGATTTGTGAGATAATATGAAGTGATACCGCATTGAAAGGTTCTTGTTTTCTGCAATCAATGGAATCGATGGAACAGTAAATCTTCATTAAACTTGCTTTAAATACCATTAATGCGAAACTCGTGACAAGGAAAACTATCTGATTCTGTTGTTTTTTTTAACCGTCCCTGGTGAAAAAATTATATTTTTTGCCGTATCATCCGGTTTTTCGGTGATGACTGCCCCCGGCCTTTTGGGGGCTGTGTCGGTGTCGTGCACGGTTTTTTTTTCTGGTCTGTTGCTGATATGGTCAGTACAATACAAGGTCTAACAATAACGCCCCTGGCACCAACCCAGACCGTTTAGTACCTAGTGTCTATCCCGAAAAATGAGATGTATTGTTCTGAATTGTGGCGTATTGGTCTATTGAACCGCAAACATCAAGGTGCATTGTTTACGTCGTCGCTTGCGATGGAATTTTTGTTCGGCAGGTGATTTGATCGTTTTGATACTGTTGCCTGTTTGTACACTTTTTTGCATGGATGCCATAATGTTGCCGGCGTTTAATGGACAGTGTTCAGGATCCGGCAACACGTTTTGATCTGAAAAATATGTTGAGATTCATTACCTATACTTTTATTTCCCTGCTTCTTTTCGCTGTACTCACTGTAGCGGTTTTTGCCGGTGGTCTTTACTATCTGGTCGTTGTTGAACCTGGGCCGGAAATCGAGGAAGCATACATTAATGAAATTCTCGGTCGGGAAAGCCCGGTTTTTTATCGGGATGGAGAAACCAGACTAGGGGTGCTGTTCGAAGGTATTCATCGGCAATACATCAGCTTTGATCAGATACCAGAATCCTTTGTCCATGCGATGATCGCCTCGGAGGATGACCGATTTTTCAATCATTTTGGTGTCGATATATTTGGCATTACCCGGGCGGCAATCGCCAATCTCAAAGCCGGTAGAATTGTCCAGGGTGGCAGTACCATCACTCAGCAGACTGCCAAAAACCTTTTTAAAAGGGAGTCGAGAAGTTTCCGGGAGAAACTTAAAGAACTGCTGTATGCGCTCCGCCTTGAACATCGATACAGCAAGGAAAAAATCTTTGAATTTTACAGCAACCAGTTTTTTGTCAGCGGCAACGGCCATGGACTCGGAGTAGCGGCCCGCTATTATTTTGATAAGCAACCTGATGAACTGACATTGCTCGAATGTGCCTTCATCGCCGGCAGCGTCCAGCGACCCAATTTTTACAACCCCTTTTTGCGAAGAAATGTTGGGAACAGCGAACAGGTCAGGGGGCGGATCGAACGACGGGTGCACTATGTCCTTGGTCAGATGGTGAAAGCCGGGACGATCAGTGAGGAAGCATACGCTGCCATCCGTCTTGAGGATCTGGTGTTTACCCAAGGCAAGACTACGTTTGCCCATAATACCGGCATGGATCTTGTCAAAGAGGGGTTAGAGGCACGGTTCATTGTTGATATCCTTGAGGAAAACGGTATATCGAATATTTCTACTTCAGGTGCCCGAATTATTACCACCCTGGACAGGGAGGTGCAAGAGCAGACCGTACAGGCCCTTCGCCGGCACCTGTCTCTGCTCGATGCCCGGCTCAGGGGATACCAGCGTGAAAAGGTACAGGCAGAGTACAGGGAGCTCGATTATCACGGTGACCGTGAACTCCTTCCCGGAGCCTTTGTGTTTGGAACCGTGGCTGAGGTCACCGATACCCGCGACAGCGGTTTGCAGGTGCGGGTGAGTTTTCATCGTGGCGAGGCCGAAGGCATCCTTGATGATAAGGGGATCGAGCGCATGGTTGAAGCTGTGGCCAAATACAAGCGTAATGCCTGGGCCACACCCGGGGCAGCGGACCGCAGAGAGCTCATCGGTCAACTGCAGCCAGAGGACAGGGTTTATGTCCATATCAGGTCCGTAAACGATCAGGAAGAGATGCTCCTGGACCTTGAGCGGTATCCGCAGGTCGAGGGTGCTGCCCTTGTCCTGCAGCAAGGGGCTATACGGGCCATGAGCGGCGGGATGGCCAATATTTATTTCAACCGGGCCACCAGTGCCAGACGTCTGATGGGTTCAGCGGTCAAGCCGTTTCTCTACGGTGCTGCTCTGCAGCTTGGCTGGAGCCCGCTGGATATGCTCCACAATCAGCGCGATGTTTTTGTTTTCATGAATCGACCGTATTTTCCGCAACCCATGCATGATAGTCCTTTTGAGGCTGTTTCCATGAACTGGGCGGGGGTGACCTCTGAAAATGTGGCGACGGTCTGGCTGCTATACCACCTCACCGATCATCTGACGCCACCGAGACTGCGGGAGCTGGCCACCTGGTTGGATATGGCTCCTCGGGTTACAGGGGGGCGAACGGAGGGGTATCAGCAGTATATGGAGCGCATCCGCGACGACTTCGGCATTGTGCTGACCCGCGATGTGCTTGAAGAGGCCGCTTTTGACAGCGCTGTTAAGGCCTTGAAAGCTGATTTTCTTTTTGATAACCGTGCCGGTGAGTATGCGCAGCTCGAACGGTTGAAATACGGTCTGCACTTTGAACGATTCGCCGCGGACATTCTTTCCGGCCGGGACGGTGGTGCACGGGCTGCACGAGATCGGGACGTTTCCCTGTTTCAACCCAATTATCTGCAATTGCGGTCTGCTCTGTCCCGTTTCCATGCGTACAAGCGCCATGTGGACGGTTGGTCACTGCCCCCTGAACAGGATCGGGTTATCGACAACAAGCCGGTCCCGGCGCCCGCAGGCAGGATGGTTCGGGATTCGGCAGGCAGGTTTATTTTTAC
>SKJK01000337.1 GCA_007121995.1 Desulfobulbaceae bacterium | reverse complement strand
TTTATTCTCACCGGGTTCGGGGAACTCGAATCAGCCATTGGTGCTCTTCGGCTCGGAGCCGATGACTATCTGCTCAAGCCCTATAACCTTGATGAACTGGTCCTGCGCATCGCCAGATGCCTGGCTGGTCAGCAGCTGCAACAAAAGGTACGGCTGTATGAATCGCTGCTGTCCATTTGCAGCGAATGCAAAAAGATTCGCGACCAGGATGTGGATGCTCACGATAATGCCCGTTGGGTCAGCATTGAGCAGTTCCTCTTAAAAACCACCGGCAGCAATCTCAGTCACGGTATCTGCCCGGAGTGCTATCAGACGAAAATGACCGAGTTAAACGATATGATTCGGCGGGGTCGTTTTAACTCCGCACCCTGATAGTTCCGTTTTTTTCCGCTGTTTTTCCCATTCTCTCTCAAAACACCGAATGGATCGCTGCTGGATTGTGCATCCTCAGCCCTGTTGCTTCCTGTCGCCGTTCCCACATTGTTCCGAAGTATCTGGCCATATCAAAAGAACTGATGCATTGACATGTCTTTTGCAGCCGATAAACAGGTAAGCTACGGAAACGATAACACAGTTGACAACAACGTCCTTTCGCGGCAAGGTTGGTCGATTGAGAACGTATCTGAGCGTCTGGTTTTCTGGTAGATGGGTCAGGTTTGCAGAGAGGACGGGAGTGAAAAAACAACGGCGCATATTCATGTTCGTCATCGCAGCGGCCCTGACCACTGCGTTTTTCTCGTTACCGTTGCTTCTTTCTCTGGCGCCGGTTGTGCAATATGGTCTGACTCTGCTCAACCGGGAGTCCCCCGGGACTCTGCAGGTTCAATCCTGTTCCATTGGCTGGCAGCAGGGATTGCGCTGTCAGGGGGTGATCTATGAGTACCCACGGCAGGGATTGCGACTGGATGCCCCCGAACTCTCCAGTGACAAAGGTGTACTGGTTCTCCTGGCCGCACCTCAATATCTGGGCGCATTCACCTTGGATCATCCCGTCGTCACCCTGAGCTCTTCCAAGAAAGAACGGCAACAGCACCGCGATTTTCATGACCAACAGCTTACGTCGGTTGTGACGGCAGGATCCGGTAAGCCCTGGTGGGAGCGGACCACGCTGCGGCTTTCCGTCAATCATGGGAGGATCCTGGTCGATTCTGAAGACGGCTCCAGACAGGCACTTGCCACCGAAGTCCAGCTCGAAGGCAGTCTTGCCGATGGCATTATCAACTATGCTTTTGATTTTCTTTCTGGCCTGGACCAGGAAGGCAATCTGCAGGTTCAGGGGCATATCAATCTGCCTCCATCAGGGGGGGCCTTGGGGGAGACCCTTATCTCCAGGTCGGAGATGGAGATCAGGGGCATGGATATTGCCCCTTTCCTCGCTGTTGCTGCGTCCCGTTCAAATCTGCCTCAAGGCACAGGACGACTGGATGCTACCTGCTCGCTGCGCACAGCCGGGCTTCAGAATCTGGCAATACAAGGGACAGCTGATCTGCGCAATGTACGTCTTTTCGGAGGGGTGTTGGAGCCTGATCAGCCGCAAGTGGACGCCCTGCAGATCACCTTCAATGGGGAGCGTGACCTGCAAGCAGGCTGGCGCCTTAATACCTTGAGCCTTGAGTCCGAAGCACTGCGGATGGAGGCCTCAGGTCTTTATGACTACGCCGTTGTTTTGCTTACTGGTGAGGGCACTCTTGACCTGCCGGTGATAGCCGCCCAGATACCGTACTTTCTCGCCCGTCATGAAAAGAAGCGGATCAAAGAAGGAACCATTGATTTCTCCCTGGAGATGACAGGAACTGTCCAAGGCGTACCTTTCCCATCCCGGTACCGGGCAGATAGCCTCACTGCTGTTGTTGATGACCTGGCTGTGATCGGAAAAGAAGGTCCGGTTTATGAGAAAACGCAAGGAAGCATTGAAGCGGAAATCCGATCTCCGACAAAAGACGGTCGGGTGGTGGTGCGCGACCTGATGGTGGCTGATGGTTGGCAGGAGGGTATCGATGCTGGGCAGGAGGTTGTTTGGATCGATTTGCACCAGCGACAGCTGTATGTGCAACAGCAGCGGTTGCTTGTCCGTGGAGAGCGAGCATCAACCCTGGTTGCTCTACGGGTTAGTGACTGGCGGCAACTATTGCCGTTTCAGGACATTGTGGTTGAAGTACGTCTTCATGACACCGTTGCCGCTCCAGAGGCGGATATTGAGGCGATGCAAGAAGCGATACAGGCACAATTGACTGTTGCCATCCAGCGCATGTTCTCAGCAAAAGAAGTGGATAACGAAATTGAGCCAGGTACGCGACTAGAGAATACGCAGCAAATCGACCAGGAGTGAATGATCTGTTGTCAAGCACTCCAGCTGGAAACAATCAGGTAGCCGGCATATGATTCCTCTCATCTTTCAACCTGCCTGCTTAAAACACCCTCGTTTCCTGCAGGATACGGTGCCATCCCCCAAACAGAATATCGAACGTCTTGAAGGGCAGCGGGAGACGACATATTGCAGAAAAAATCGCCTCATTTATAACCTGGTTACAGTAAAATGTATTCCAAACAAAACTCCAGCCGTCACGGCTACAGGTTTAAGTCCGACCAATATATAAACAAGAGGAGCACACCATGAGTAAAAAAATTGTTGTCATCGGGGCAGTTGCTGCGGGACCCAAGGCCGCTTGCCGACTGAAACGGTTGCAACCGGATTGGGAAATCACTCTGGTTGATCAGGACAGCTTGATTTCCTACGGCGGCTGCGGCATTCCCTATTATGTGAGCGGCGATGTTTCCGATGAAAGTGAGCTGCGGGCTACCAGCTTTCACGTTGTCCGTGACCCTGCTTTTTTCAACAATGCCAAAGGGGTGCAGGTGATGACCCGGACCCGGGCTCTGGCCATTGACCGACAGGCAAAAAAAGTTCGAGTGGAAAATCTTGACACCGGCGATCAGCATGACCTGGCCTATGATCAGCTTATGCTGGCCACTGGTGCCAGACCATTTGAATTACCCATCCCCGGTGCTGATCTCGATGGGGTCTTCACCATTGCCAATCTGCACAAGGCCATAGAGATCCGCAAAAGAATTTCCCAGGGTAAGGTCAGTCGGGCTGTAGTCATTGGCGGCGGCGCCATCGGTATTGAGATGGCTGAGGCCCTCACTGATCTCTGGGGTGTTGAAACGTCTTTGCTGGAACTGGAACCCCAACTCCTGCCCTGCATTGTTGATTGGCCGTTTGCCGCCATGCTCAAACAACATCTGATGGAAAAAAATGTGAGTGTTTATACCGGTGAATCGGCCATGCATCTGATCGATGACGGCCAGGGCAAGGTTATCGGCGTGCAGACCGGTTTGCGCAGGCTCGAGGCTGATCTGGTGATCATGGCCGTCGGGGTGCGACCGCGGAGTGAACTGGCCCGTGAGGCAGGACTTGCTGTGACACCTTGGGGGGGAATCAAGGTGAACCAGCGGCTGCAGACAAATGACCCCGACATCTATGCCGCCGGAGACTGTATCGCCACCACCAGTCTGGTAACCGGTCGCGACACCTATGCCCCTCTCGGTTCACTGGCCAACCGGGAAGGACGGATTGTCGCTGATAACATGGCCGGCATTCCGGCAATGTTCAAAGGGGTATGCGGTTCGTTTATCATGAAGGCCTTTGACCGTTGCATAGCAGCGACCGGGATCAGTTACGAAGCAGCACAATTTGAAGGTTTTGATGCGGACTACGCCCTGACCTCGCCGCCTGATCGCGCCCATTTTTTTCCTGAGCAGGCCGTGGTTATTCTGCAACTGGTCTTTGACCGGCGGTCACGCCGTGTTCTCGGTCTGCAGGCCTTCGGCATGATGAACGACTCCATTTCCGCCCGGGTGGACGCCGCCGCCGCGCTGATCGCCAAGGGAGGGACCATTGAGGATTTTGCCACAGTTGAGATGGCTTATGCACCTCCTTTCTCTTCGGCCATTGATTCGATCAATGCTGCAGCATATGTGGCGGAAAATCTCTGCGACCATCGCCTGCGTCGCATTGATCTCGATCATTTCCTGCGCTGGATGAACGATATGGACCGTGAGCCAGACTGGGCAATACTCGATATCCGTCATCCCCTGGAGGCGGCACCGTACGTTGAAAAATTTGGAGCAGACAAGTGGGTTGCCCTGCAGTACGAACAAGTGCGAGCGCGGCAGGGCGAATTACCGACCGGAAAAACCTGGATTATAGTCTGTAATGCCGGCACTCGTTCCTACGAAGTGCAGGTCTTCCTTGACCATCTCGGTAAAACCGATAGCATGGTTTTATGCGGAGGTCTGAATGTGATCAGCCGGCTTGGAGTCGACTGGTTTAGTACATAAAATCTCTGCTCAATACGAACCTCTTTCTGGCCCATCAGGTAAGTCCGACGAAACGAAATCGGACTTGCCTGGTGGATTACGGTCTTCTGTTCACAGGCGACTGGAAGGGGTGTGAGTACGGAACTAGCTATAATGTTTGCAATGAAATGAGAAAATATAACAAAAACAAAAGGTTTATTGCCGAAAGGGGTTGTGCATGACAGGGATCAATGTGGAGCATATGATAGAAGAGATCCAGGACAATATCCGCACCGGGGATCTGCTCAAGGCTCGCCTGGTACTGGATCATCTCGGCGAGGTCGATAAGAAAACGCAGAATCGACTGCTCTATGAGGTGTCGCGCGGCGACATAGATTTTACTGTGCCGCTGCTGAATCATATACTGTTGACCCGGCCTCAATTGGCCGCAAGCCTGCCCATTATTCGCGAAACCCTGTTTTCCCATCTGATCGCGTATCCGGAAGTTCTGCTCAAGTCGCTGGTGAACCCGGAGATTGCCGATAAGAAGGTGATGATCGAAACCGCTGGTGAGTTGAAGTTCGAAGAGGCCACGCCGTCACTCATCGCTCTGCTTGCCGAAACCAGCGACAGCGCTACCGTCAAGTTGATCATCGAGAACCTGGGCTTGATTGGTGATCCGGAATCGGTCAGTACGCTGACCGATTATCTCTATTCAGCGGATCGAGATCTTATTATAGCCGCTATTCATGCCCTTGGCCAGGTTGGCACAAATACGGCCATGCACCGCCTCGCCGAGCGTATGGGCACAGACAATGAGATGGACCTGATTATCCTGGGAATTTTTGCTGAGGTTCAGGATCAGGTCTCCCTGGATAAACTCAATGACACTCTGCGGTCCCATTACGCCCATATGCGCATTTTTGCCAAAGACGAACTGATCCGTATCGGTGTCAAGGCCGTGCCGATTCTGATCGAAAATCTCAAGGAGGAGGACAGCGATCTGCTGGTCCATACCCTCAACGTGCTGGGTGATATTGGCGATGAGAGCGCTATTATGCCGATCCGTTCTCTGCTCAACATCCAACCAAAGAGCGCCAACGTGCGCTTTGCTGCCTACGAGGCCCTGGCCGCACTACCTTTACGAAAAGGGGCCTACACCCTTGCCGCCGGCCTCACCGACCGTGAGGATCATGTCTGCACTGCTGCTGCGCGGGCGATTGATCGCAATTTTAACGAGATTCTGGCCGCTGGCATCAAGAACATGATTCGACCGATGACAGAAGAATCCGGTCATATTGTCAAAATCATCGTCAATGCCCAGGTTGACAATCTCTTTCTCAGTCTGGCCGAGGAAGAATATTTTCAGGAATTGGCCCTGAAGTATCTCCCGCATGCCCATCCTGACGTGA
>SKJK01000363.1 GCA_007121995.1 Desulfobulbaceae bacterium | reverse complement strand
GACCTGCTGGGAGACAGTCACTCCATGTCGATCTGGATGGTAATGACCAAATTGTTCTTCGATTTCAAAAAGATACTCGCCCAAAGGTTTTTTCATGGTCAGGACCATGTCCAAAGCGAGCACCAAACCGATGAAGGCATCTTTTTCTGGTGTGTGCCCTATGACGGAGATTCCATCTGATTCCTCAAAACAGACCAGAGCCTTATTGAAGACAGGTTTGAATTCCTTGAAGCCCACCTTAGGTTCGAACACCTCTTCACCCAGTTGCGTGGCCAGGGCATTGGCCAGGTTGCTGGAAGCGACGGTTTTGGCAACCATGCCCTGTTTCTTTTTGACTTCATGGAGAAAATGATAGGCCATGGCGCCGAATTGATTCATGGAGATTTCGATGCGGCCATCGGTAAAACGGATCCGGTCTCCGTCGGGATCAATAATGGCCCCGATGCATAAAGGTTCTCTCCGATCTGCCAAGGTGGCCATGACCGGTTGCATATTGGTGGAAGAGGGTTCTGGAGCAATGCCGCCAAAGGTCGGATCCGGAGTGCTGCGCAAGAGAATGAGCCGCTCCCCGGGTGGATTGTTCAACAGGCGGCTGAGATGCAATCGCGCAGCACCATGGACAGCATCGACGCAGAGAACCACATCGCTACTGACAGCGAAATCCGCCAGGATCCGATCGTAATCCAGGCCATGAAGGGGGGCGCCGTTGCGGACCAGTTGCTGCCAGCTGTGCAGAGCATCTTCCGGAACAATCTCCGGTCGGTCGTTCAGCGGTTGTTGCAGGTCGATTTCCGGCGGAATGAAAGGAATCTCCTTGCGAAGGATGAAGTCTCTGGCTTGCTCGGTGATGGCATCGGTGAGGATGGGTGCTGCAGGGCCGGCATCCGCGGCATTGTATTTGAACCCGCCATATTCCATGGGGTTGTGGCTTGGGGTCAGGTTGATGGAAAAAGCAGCTTGGCGGATTAGAACGGCAGCGGACAGGGCGCCGGTTGTCGTCTCGCCGGCATGATAAACCCGGACTCCGTTGGCAGTCAGCACATTGATCACGGCCTGGGCCAACAGGGGACCGCCGAAACGGTTATCGTGACCGACAACGCATCCCCGGCGCTGCATGGTCGTAAAATCATCAATCCCCAGGGCAATGCGCAGGGCTTGGTCGTTCTCCGCCTTCCTGTACAGGCTGAGGATTGCGGCAGTGACGATAGCCACTGAACGGATGGAAATATCTTTGCCCAGAATGCCTCGCCAGCCGGAGGTACCAAAGCTGATAGGGGTACGTGGCGGATCAGGGTTGGTGAGCAGTTCATCCGCCACCTGGCGGTATACATCATCAATACCCGCCTGCCATTGCGCTTGGGTGGTCTTGTCACCGGCTCTGTTTCGTTCGTCGACCAGACGCTGGAGGGCGGCGAAATAGTTGCTGTCCCGGTGGTTATGGGCAACGATGTGCTGCTGGAGTATCTGGTCGATCTCTGCTTTAATCATCATGTCCGCTCCGTATTAGCTCTGGTTGTCAGGCAGGAAAGTGCAGATTTGTATTATTAAATGATAAATATAGCCCTTGAAATCGGGATTGGCAACCAGTCTCCTCAGCTGATCAACCCGGGGACGGATTCGAGTCAATGGACGTTTCAGTTGACCGGTTGAGAAAAGTTTTCTATTATCAAATTTTAACGAAAACTGCACCATTTGCCGGTGGTATTCCGTTTTTGGTGGGGGTAAACTGGATGATGGCATTATAAAGATAAGAGGGTAAAAAATGGGAAAACAACATACACAGGCACTCATTCTCTGGTTTGATGAAATCGGCATTGATGACGTAGCCCTGGTGGGCGGGAAAAATGCTTCTCTGGGAGAGATGTACCAGAAATTGACATCCAAGGGAGTGGCCGTCCCCAATGGCTACGCCATCACAGCCTATGCGTATCAATATCTTCTTCAGGAAGCCGGGATCGAGGCCGCTATCCGCGAGGCTTTGGCCGATCTGGATACCAGCGACCTGTATAATCTCCAGGAACGTGGCGCCAAGGTTCGCGATATTATTCGTACAGCAGAATTCCCCCCCACATTAAGGGACGCGATCATCGAGGCATATCGCCACATGGAGCAGGAGTATGGTGCTGATGTGGATGTGGCCGTTCGTTCCTCTGCAACGGCCGAAGACCTTCCTGACGCCTCCTTTGCCGGACAGCAGGATACCTATCTCAATATCCGTGGGCCTGAAGCTCTCATCGATGCCTGTCGCCGCTGTTTTGCTTCCCTCTTCACCGATCGGGCCATTTCGTATCGCCATAACAAGGGATTTGGTCAGTTTGATGTGTATCTGTCGATAGTGGTCCAGAAAATGGTGCGTTCCGATTCCGCCTGCTCCGGGGTCCTGTTTTCCATTGATACTGAATCCGGATTCAAAGATGCCGTTTTTTTGACAGGAGCGTGGGGGCTTGGGGAGAATGTGGTGCAGGGGGCGGTTAATCCTGATGAGTATTATGTTTTCAAGCCGACCCTGAAGCAAGGCAAACGACCGATCGTCGGCAAGCGGGTGGGAAGCAAGGAAGTAAAAATGATCTACAATACCGACCCTGGTGCTGAGGAGCCGGTCAAAAATATCGAAACCACCGAAGCGGAGCGAGGGGCATACATCCTCAACGATGATGAAATCCTGGAACTGTCCCGTTGGGCCTGTATCATTGAGGATCATTACGGTCGACCCATGGATGTCGAGTGGGCCAAGGACGGCGATGGGGTTGAAGTGGGAACAGGTAACCTTTTCATTGTGCAGGCGCGACCGGAAACCGTTCATTCACAGAACAGTAAACGAGTGCTGGAAACCTACGTGCTCAAGGAAAAAGGAACCATTCTCGCCAGTGGTCAGGCGGTTGGTGCCAAGATTGGTCAGGGAACCTCCCGTCTGTTGCACAAAGTAAGTCAGATTCATGACTTTAAAGCCGGCGAAGTGCTGGTCACCGACATGACCGACCCTGACTGGGAACCGATTATGAAAATTGCCGGGGCCATAGTCACCAATCGTGGTGGACGTACCTGCCACGCGGCGATTATCTCCCGGGAAATGGGTATTCCCTGTGTTATTGGGACAGTGAACGGGACCCAGAAGATCAGGGATGGACAAGAAGTAACGGTGTCTTGTGTTGAAGGGGAAACCGGGCACATTTATGAAGGGTTGCTTGAATTCGCTATTGAATCGCTTGATCTTGATGACATCCCGCCAACCAGGACCAAGGTGATGATGAATGTCGGCTTGCCGGAAAAGGCCTTTATCGAGGGGCAGATACCTAACGAAGGAGTCGGCCTGGCCAGGGAAGAGTTCATTATCAATGCCCATATCGGTATCCATCCGCTGGCGTTGTACAACTACGAGCATTTGCGTCAGCAGGCGGAGGAGGATGACGAGATTTTTGATATTGTCGAGGAGATTGATCATAAAACCTCGGCGTATACCGACAAACGTCAATATTTCATTGATAAACTGGCAGAGGGCGTTGGCCGGATTGCTGCTGGATTTTACCCCAAGGATGTCATTGTCCGTCTTTCTGATTTCAAATCAAATGAATATGCCAACCTGATCGGCGGCCATCTGTATGAGCCGGAGGAATCCAACCCGATGATCGGCTGGCGTGGGGCCTCCCGGTATTATGACCCAAATTACAAGCCTGCCTTTGAGCTGGAGTGCAAGGCTTTGCTCAAGGCGCGCAACGATATGGGGCTGAACAACATCAAGTTGATGGTGCCGTTCTGCCGGACCCCGGATGAGGGGCGGAAGGTCATTGAGGTGATGCGCGAATTCGGCCTGGTACAAGGGGAAAACGGACTGGAGGTCTATGTGATGTGCGAAATTCCCTCAAATGTCATTTCTGCCGACGCCTTCAGTGATGTGTTTGACGGATTTTCCATCGGGTCCAACGACTTGACCCAGCTGACTCTGGGGTTGGATCGCGATTCGGACCTGGTCGCCCATATTTATGACGAGCGCAACGAGGCGGTGAAGACTTTGATTCGGATGGTGATCGCTACAGCCAAGCGGCGAGGTCGAAAAATCGGTATCTGCGGTCAGGGGCCTTCCGATTTTCCTGATTTCGCTACCTTCCTGGTCGAAGAGGGGATCGATTCCATCAGTCTGGTCTCGGATACGGTCGTGAAGACACGGCTGGCCATTGCCGCCAAGGAACAGGAGTTGGGTATTATCCCCTGAGGTCAGATTGCCGGCTTGTCGATAATCACCGCGGTTGTACTTGTGTGTCTGGCCATGCTCCCGGGTTGAAAGTGGTTACGGGTACCCCGGTTTTTGTTCCGACATGCCTGCTCGTTAGAACCCCTCCTCCATGCGGCAGCCGCGACCTTGCAATGGTGGCGTGCCGGTGATTGCCTGCGCGAGGTTGGGTCAGCGGCACCAGGGGTACCACCGACCCGCTTTGGGAATGGTGTTGCGATCAGGTGTCGTGCTCGTGCAGTGGCTTGGCTTCATCAATGAGCATGACTGGGATGTCGTCACGAATTTCGTAAATCAGACGGCAGGCTGGACAGACGATACCGTTCAACTCTTTGTTTAAATTCACCGGACCCTTGCATTGTGGACAGGCCAGTATTTCCAACAGTTCTTTTTGGAGCATAATGAGCGACGCTTGTGCCTCTTTTTTTTACATGGTATGAAAGGTGCATGTGTTTCGTGGACGGTTTCCGGTCAGTACGTGTCCGGTTCATCACTATTGTACTGGATAGGTCGAGTACGGTAAAGGGTCTTGGGAATCCATTGACGGTTTCATTGACCACACAGGGCATGGGCAGAATTTTTGTTGTAGGAGAGTTGAAAGCAGGGCAAAACCGGGGTGTTCGTTGGTGAGCGCATCATCAGTTTATCGGTGGAGGTCTGTTTTTCAATAATGAAGGCATGAGCAAGGCTGCGCATGTTTTGTGGTGCAAAAAGCGGGCATCTGCAGTGGACATGGAAGAATCGTTGAAAAGAGTTATTGCGGTGGAAGAGGCGGTGGGTATGGTCCTGCCTCATGATATCACCGAAATCATCAAAGATGAGTTTAAAGGGTGTGCCTTTAGAAAAGGGCATGTCATCCGATTCGAGGATGTGGAACATCTCCGCCGGCTGGGCAAAGAACATATTTTTGTTCTCCAGTTGAGTGATGAGGAAATACACGAAAACGAGGCAGCTCTCCTTATGGCTAACGCTTTGGCTGGCCCGGGGACCGAGTTTTCACCTGAAGTCATGGAAGGCAAAATTGCCATCAGGGCTGCGGTGAATGGTCTGCTGAAAATCAATCGGGATGTGTTGTTGCGTTTCAATCTCCTGGGAGAGGTTATGTGTGCCACCTTGCAGAATAACACTCCGGTACAACGGGGTGAGCAGGTAGCAGCGACCCGGTTGATTCCTCTGGTTGCCCCCCGGCGCCTGGTCGAGCAGGCAGTGGATACTGCGGGGTCCAGCAGTGAACCGGTTGTCAGCGTCGTACCTTTACGCAGGGTCAGAGCAGGTTTGGTCATCACCGGCAATGAAGTTTTCCATGGCCGTATTGAGGATCGATTTGAACAGGTTTTGCGGGAAAAGTTGTCCCTGTTGGGCTCTGAGGTCAGTATGGTTGAGTTTGCCCCAGATGACCCCCTCCGTATTGCAGCGGCAATCCGGAAATGTCTGGATTCTGGGGTGGAATTGATTGTTACCTCCGGTGGTATGTCCGTTGATCCGGATGATGTTACCCGGCAGGGAATCAGCGAGGCCGGTGCTCACGCAATGGTCTATGG
>SKJK01000041.1 GCA_007121995.1 Desulfobulbaceae bacterium | reverse complement strand
TCAGTGACCCAGGTGACCATGGTCATGAAGAAGATACCTATGGCTTGCCACCAGGCGACTCGCTTGGCGATCGACTTATTTTTAGGATTGTTCATGGCTGGGTGTCCTGAGTTTTTGCAATATGGTCGTGCCGCCCACTGTTTTGGCGTGGGGTATAGTATTGCGCACGAACCAAGGAGGCATTGGTAGAAAATTCGTTTGTTTTCTATGGTAATGACGAGATCCACCAGGGAAATGCAGTGTATTGAGCCGGGCGGTGTTGCCGCCGGGGAATGCACTGGCGGCACGAATTATTGAAACACCAGATGGCTGGTAACAATACGGGCAGCATCCAGGGGAATCACCTCCGGTTCGATCCGTTGCACCTCTTCGATATTCCAGGTGCCCTCGCGGTCCAGCAACTGCAATGCTTCCTCTTTGGACCCTGCCAGGACCGTAACCTGGGCTTCGAGATAATTCTCTTTGTGAACATGTGGTTCGTCGAGCATGGACCAGCTGGAAAAACGTTTGCTGTGACGCCAGATAAAGAGCTGCATCGGCTGCCTCCGGGTAAGGGGGGGATGTGGTGGTGACGCCGTTGGAAAAATGAATTGTACCCGGTTCTTTTTACAGGTGCAAACCCTTGCTTGCCCTTGCGGGTAAATCCTTCTCCATTGATCTTTTACCGCGATGGGATATAACTGTCAGGTAAAGATGTTCAATGGCAGGGGCCGTCCCGGCAATCGTACGCCCGGGTGACAGGGAGAAAGGGTATGGAGATAGTGATCATAGGCGCCGGGGCCATGGGAGGGCTGTTCGGGGCGTTGCTTGCCCCGTGGGCCAAGGTCACTTTGTGCACCACCAACGTGGAGCATGCAGCGATTATCAGCCGCCAGGGGCTGACTCTCACTTCCATGAGCGGAACTATTCACCGCAGGGCAATCAAAATAATTGTCGAACCTGATTCTGATACCATCGCTGCGGATCTGGTCATCATTTGCACCAAGGCTCGGGCCACCGCCGCGGCGAGCCGGACTGCGTTGTCTGTGCTGGCTGCCAATGGTCTGGTCCTTACCCTGCAGAACGGTTTGGGTAATCTCGAGCTTATCGCCTCTGTGGTCGGGACCTCACGGGCTGCAGCCGGCATTACCTCCCAAGCCGCGACGTTGGTTGCACCAGGGCATATCCGCCATGCCGGGGACGGACCGACCCGGTTGGCCGCCGCTCCCGGTCAATCTTCCCGGGTGGAGGCCGTTGCCGCTCTGTTCAATCGGGCCGGGATAACAACTTCGGTGAGCGATGATGTGGACAGCCTTCTCTGGTCAAAGCTGTTGATCAACGTTGGCATTAACGGGTTGGCGGCCTTGTTGCGGGTGCCCAACGGCACCTTGGCGCACGTTCCGGAATGTGAACAGCTTATGGTGCGGGCCGTGGAGGAAGCCGTTGTTGTGGCCCGAGTCCTGGGTATCAATCTCCCCTATGAAAACCAGGTCGACCGGGTCAGGCAGGTCTGCTTGCAGACTGCTGCCAACCGGTCGTCCATGCTGCAAGATATTCTCCGGGGTAAGGCCACCGAGATCGATGTCATTAACGGTGCCATTGTTGCCAAGGGAGAGGAAGCTGGTGTGGCGACCCCGGTGAATGTGTTGATCACCCAATTGATCAAGGCACTGGAAGCCACTGTCGATCAGCGGGTCTAAGGTGTCAGGTGAACGGTTATGGTGTCGACAACCGCAATATCAGGACAGTAACCATGATACATGTGAAACAATGTCCCAGCCTCGGGAGTCCCTGCTTAGTCGGCTGAACCTTTTTTAAGGAGAATCCATGCAACAGAAAAAACTGACTATCCCGGATATCAGAAATCGGAAAAATCAGACCCCCATCGTTGAACTGACCGCCTATGATTATCCCTGGGCCAGGATGGTGGACGCCGCCGGGATCGACATCATTCTGGTGGGAGATAGTCTGGGGATGGTGGTCCTGGGCCATCCGGACACGGTCTCGGTAACCATGGAGGAGATGCTGCACCATAGTAAAGCCGTGGTGCGAGGGGTCGAACGGGCCCTGGTGGTTACTGATATGCCGTTCGGGTCCTACAACAGGTCCATACCGGACGCCATTGACAATGCCACCCGGTTACTCAAGGAAGGACGGGCCGATGCAGTAAAACTCGAAGGTGGTGTGACCATGGCCGCCACGGTGGCTGCTATTGTCCGCGCCGGTATTCCGGTTCAGGGGCATATCGGACTCACACCGCAGACCGCTACCAGCCTGGGAGGGTTCAAGGTGCAGGGCAAGAGCGCCCAGGCGGCACGGCAATTGATCGATGATGCCCGGGCCCTGGAGGATGCGGGTTGTTTTTCCATTGTTTTGGAAGCCATTCCCGCTCCCCTGGCGGAACACATTACCCGGCAGATCACCATCCCCACCATTGGTATCGGTGCCGGGCCCGGCTGTGACGGTCAGGTTCTGGTGATCCATGATCTGGTTGGACTCTATGACCGGTTTACCCCGAAGTTCGTTAAACAGTATGCCCGGATCAATGAATCTGTTACCGAGGCATTGACAAGGTATAAGGAAGAGGTGGAAAACCGCACTTTTCCCACCGAGGCCCATAGTTTTGCTATGAAAGCCGAGGAACGGGATAAACTGCTGGCCTTGTACTGATTGTCGGTTTCAGGTATCTGTTAAGATTACCGTGCACTGCACGTGCATCCGGCAAAAAGTTTCGGCCCTTCAGTGCCTTGGTTTCCAGGGGAACAGCATGGGAACCCGCCGGATATAGGCCAGGTATGCCTCGCCCAGGTCTGCTTTGAGTTTACGTTCTTCCAGCAGGGTACCGCAAATGAGGTAGCCGGTGAGGATAGCCCGGACGACCAGGCTGACATCAGTGAGGTTGGGCAGGGACCAAAGCAGAGCTATGCCGCCGCTATACCAGGGGTGGCGGATATATCGCAGGATCCCGGATTGCCGGAACGGTGCTGGCGATCCTTTTCGTCCTGCTCGAAAATCCTGCCACTGGCGGATGCCGAGAAACGCGCTCAGATCATAGGCTCGAAGTCCGCCGATGAACATGACCGCTGCATAGATGAAGAGAACACACTGCCCTGACAGTAGCCAGAGCGACGATACGCCCAGCGACTGCTGTGGCAGGCTGCGTGTATACCAGAGCAGGGGGGCGAGAGTGGCAAGAGCAATGAGCACGTACCCGAGTCGATAGCACCCGATCCAGAGGCCGCCCTTCTTTTCGATCCAGCGCCGGACCGTGATCGTGATCAGCAGACTGTGCAGTCCGCACCAGGCCAGCCACAGAAGGATCAGTGGCAGCATGGCAGCCGGTGAATTGGGATCACCTCCAGTCAGCACGTGTTTTCCTTTGATGATGCATTCTGTAAATCCCCGTTGTGTTGATCGCTTATCCGGCTCTGTCTCTCAGTGATCGGTGTGGTCGTCCTCCACGATGATGATGCATTTTTCCGGACAATAGGCGGCGGCCTCACGGAGAGTGTTGGTAACCTCTTGATCGGAATCGATCAATTCAGCCTTTTCCGTCAACGGATTGAGGACAAAAATATCGGGGCACATAGCTGTACAGGTGGCGCAACCGTTGCACCGGTAGCTGTCAATCAGGATGGCACTCATTATCGAGAGTTCGATTCGGGAGGTTCCTCAGGAACCTTTCCGTAACCAATTGCTGGGGGTGGAGCTGGATAATTAACCACGTTTCTGTATTGCATTTCCGGTTGCTTGGCATGCATGGCTTGTATCATTGCAAAGTCAACAATCACAGCCGGAAAGGGCCTCTTTTTGGAAATTTTTATCCGGTTCAATGGGGTAGTCTCCAGTGAAACAGGCTAGACAGAAGTGATCAATGCTCAACCCGGTGGCCTCAACAAGACCGTCGATGCTCAGATAGGTCAACGAATCGAGGTTAAGATAATCACGGATCCCATCCACAGTGTTGCCGGCGGCTATGAGCTGGGAACTGGAGGGAAAATCGATTCCATAGTAACAGGCGTGCCGGGTGGGTGGGCAACTGACCACCATGTGGACTTCAGATGCCCCTATCCGGCGCAGTGACTGGACCCGACTGCGGCCGGTGGTACCCCTGATGATGGAATCCTCGACAATGATCACCCGTTTGCCTTTGAGAAGGGAGCGAACCGGATTGAGTTTGACCCGGACCGAAAAATCACGCATGGATTGGGTTGGTTGAATAAAGGTGCGGCCGACATAATGGTTGCGGATCATTCCCATCTCCAGAGGGATGCCAGAGGCGCCGGCGTAACCGATAGCGGCGTAGTTGCCCGAATCGGGAAAGGGCATGACAAGATCAGCATCGATCTGTGCCTCTCGGGCGAGGATTTCTCCCATGCGTTTGCGGGCGGCGTAGACATTGAAACCGAAGACATCACTGTCCGGTCGGGAGAAATAAATATGTTCAAAAATGCAGTAACTCTTTTTTGCCGGAGCCCAAGGGAACAGGGAGGTGAGGCCCTGGGCGTCGATGATCAGCACTTCGCCCGGTTCGATTTCCCGCAGGTACTCGGCTTCGATCAGATCCAGGGCGCAGGTCTCAGAGGCGACCACATGGGCGCCATTGTCGAGAACACCGAGACAGAGGGGACGAAATCCGTTGGGATCCCGGATGGCGATTATGGTGTCCGGGGTCATGAGCAGCAGAGAATACGCGCCTTGAATACAGGAAAAGGTGGTTTTGATCGCCTCTCTTAGCCCCCGGTCCATGTGGCGAGCCATGAGATGGATTACAATTTCACTGTCCATGGTAGTCTGGAAGATCGAGCCCTGCTGTTCCAGGTGATGCCGAAGAGCAATGGAATTAACCAGATTGCCATTATGGGCAACGCTTATGGAAAGGCCCTTGTGGGTGGCCGTAAATGGCTGGGTGTTGATAATATTGGATGCACCGGTAGTGGAGTAGCGGACATGGCCGATGGCAAGATGGCCGGGAAGGCTTTCAAGTACGGATTCGCTGAAGACTTCCGGAACCAGTCCCATGCTTTTGTGCAGGGAAACTTTGCGGCCGTCGCCGGCGACAATGCCCGCACTTTCCTGGCCCCGGTGCTGCAGAGCGTACAAGCCGAAATAAACAAGTTTTGCTGCGTCCTGGTGGCCGAAAATCCCGCAGATACCGCATTCATGCCGAGGCCTTGTCGGGTGCTCTGTGTGTTCGTGCGTATGCATAATGACTGCCCAATGCTCTATAGTCAGGATGAGCTGAAAAAGTACCCATCCAGAAACAGCTCTATTTTTCTGATTTTTTGTTGCTTGTGCAAATTGGATCCTGGGAACATGAAATATATGTCTGCGGTTCAATTCGCCGGCGCGCCTCGATTCAGAACAAAATTTCTTGTTTCTGGTTGGACACTATAAAAATAGAAAGGCACAAAGAACGGTTCCTTGTGCCTTGATTTTCGTTGATTCGATTATATCGAAAATTTAATCTGAAACAGATTACAGGTTTTTTTTCAACAAAATATGGGGTACCCTCGGAAATAATTGCTTCTTCCAACCCCTCATCTCCGCAACAGCTTTCAATATGACGGCAAAAAAAATAAAACTGACCCACACTGTCAAGGCCGCCGGCTGAGCCGCCAAATTGGGCCCGGGGGACCTGGGTCGAATACTGTGCGGGTTGGACCTGCCCCAGGATCCTGATCTGCTGGTGGGCTCGGAGACGTGTGAAGATGCCGGTGTTTACCGGCTCGATGCGGAGACAGCTCTGATCCAGACCGTTGATTTTTTTACCCCTATCGTTGATGATCCCC
>SKJK01000119.1 GCA_007121995.1 Desulfobulbaceae bacterium | reverse complement strand
GTACTGCCCTGGATCGAGCCGCTGCCTGTGACCCTGACCACGG
Organism: Desulfobulbaceae bacterium; assembly: GCA_007121995.1. Lineage (GTDB taxonomy): Bacteria > Desulfobacterota > Desulfobulbia > Desulfobulbales > Desulfobulbaceae > Desulfobulbus. The sequence continues at coordinate 5,751 of SKJK01000119.1, read as the reverse complement.
CAACTGGAACCTTTACCAGTCATCTGGCTGCATTGACCGATGCAATCAGCCTGGTTGCCCCGGTTTCGCCGGCCATCGGCAGTCTGGACGGACAGGTCGTCCTGGTGCCGAAGACAGCTGCCCTTGAGCCGGGAGCGGCCAACCTGCAGGTGGCAGTCGGTGACCGCACCCTTATCCTGCCGGTCACCCTGATCATAAACGGGCAGGGCGAGGGGCTTGTTCATGGATCGGCTTCCCTGGCCGGTTCGTTGAATCTGCTCCGCTATCGGGATCTCAGATATGATGCCCAGAGTGCCGGTCTATTGCTTTCCCGGCAGGGATACGCCGGATTTCGTCTCTATGCGGCCACCATCGATGAGGTGGCCGCCGTTCAGGAGCGACTCGAAGCAGAGGGCATACCCGTGCACACGGCCAGGGAACGAATTGGAGAAGTTCGCCGCCTCGATACCTATATGAGCCTCATCTTCTGGCTGATAGCCGCTGTCGGGGTTGTCGGCGGCATCTCGGCGCTCACCGCCAGTCTCTATGCTTCGGTGGAAAGGAAAAAGAAAGAGCTCAATATGTTACGCCTACTGGGCCTGCTCAAGCGAGAAATCATCCAGTTCCCGGTGTACCAGGGTCTGCTGCTTTCAGGAGGGGGACTGCTGCTTGCGGGAGGGCTGTTTCTCCTGGTTGCCGGTGTTATCAATCACCTGTTCAGAGAGCACCTGCGGACAGCAGAATCTTTGTGCACGCTTTCGGGCTATCATTTCGCTGTGCTTGTTGTTGGTGTCTTTGCTTTGAGCACTCTTGCCGCCACCTTTGCCGCCCTGCGGGTTACCCGCCTCGATCCCGCCGAGGCACTGCGTGATGAATAGTAAGCGATCGCAGGTACCCCCTCTTCGCACGGACGTGACTGCCCGCATAGAAAGGCTATAGCGGGCAGTCACGTCTGCACAAATCTGGGGCACCTGTGCCCGCTTACGATACAGGAGCGTGATAAAGCATACGATTACAAACCTCGATATCGGTTACGGTGGAGGGGACTTGCCAAGATCGACCGTAGTTGGATTACTGATGCATGGTTACAAAAAAATAAACAAACAAGGAGGGATATGCATGGAGAACCAAGGAATGCAACAGAGGGTGTGGTCCGGCTGGCTCCGGGGGATGGTGGCCATCCCTGTACTCGTTGCGCTGTTCGTCGGCCTGGCCATGACGGGGACGCCAATGCTTGGGACCCTGCAGGCCGCTGAATCGATCGAAGAGGCAGCGGCCGCTGCCAGAAAGCTGCAGCTGGAAGGCACCAGGATGCAATTACAGGGGGATCTGCAAGGGGCTGTCGAGCAGTATCGCCAAAGTATCGCCCTGCTTCCCAACGAGCGGCTGGAATCACTCATCGGGCAACTGGAAAAACAGATAGAGAAGAGCCGGGAGGTGGAGGCAGGCAGGCTGGCTGACGCCGATCCGCAGCCAGAAACGCATGCCGAGCCGGATCCGGTAACAGTGCCTGAAGTAGAATCTGATACCGCAATGACACTTCAGGAGCAGGAAGTTGGCGAGGGGCTTCCCGAGGCGGTGGTTCCCCAGCGTGTGCCGATGAACCCTGAAGAGGACCTGATCTACGCCTTTATGGATTGGATGCTGGAGCAGGTTCCGGATGCCGTCCAGGGGCTGGGGGTGAGGCTGGAAACAGACCGCGATTATGCGTTGACCGCTGTTAACGGCCGTTACGAGGTTCGTTTGGATCCTTGCATTCTCTATATCATGGACGACAGCGGTTTGGAGCTTGGGCCCATTGTCTTCCACCTGGAGCCGCAGAACACCGATCTGCTGGCGGTTCGCATGATGCTGCCGGAAACCGTGCCCATTTTTGACCAGGCAACCACCGTGGCCACCTTGACCGTGGGCAGCCAGAATATTTCCGGGGAATGGGACCGCGGGGTGCTCGCTTTTGACTGGGCAGGCTTGAATCTGGAAAATCTGGTCATCGAGGATACTGAGCAACAGGGGCGCCTGGATATTCAGGAACTGGTGCTGGGAACGGTCCTGACCAAGGATGAAGAGGGGGGCTGGGAAGAGAGGTATCAGGGACATATCAACGGTCTGGCCTTTGGTGAAAATTCGGTCAGCTTCAACATCAACCACATCGGCCTGCTCTACAACCTGGGTGGGTTGGATTTTTACCGGTATATGGAGTTGCGCAAGGAGTTCACCGCCATGGCCGGCTGGACAGAGGAACCGACCCTTGCTGAATGGAAAGAGTACTTCAGCTCCATTGACGAGTTTCTCCAGATCGTCACCACCTACACCAATGCGCTCACCATCGAGGGCGTCAGGGCCCGGGTTGATGACATGCTGGTCGCTTTCGAGAGCCTTGAGGCAACCGGGGATATGCGACAGGATGAGGAAAACGGTTTGCTGGTCTATGATTCCCGGGGGGTGATCAAGGGGGTCGACGTCACCGAACAGGGCGCTGGAGAATATTCCGAGGCCATTGCGGTCGCTGTGGATCAACTCACTTTTGCCGGTCAAGGGACCATGAGACAGATCCCGGCGGACCTGTTTGCCGATCTATTCAAAGCCCTGGAACTTGCCGAACAGGAAGCGAGCGAAGAGATCGAAACCAAGATGGCTGGCCATGTCATGGAGTTTGTCGGGACCATGCTGTCTCTGGTCCAGGATAGCTCGTTTGCAATCAATGTGAGCGGCGTCAATGTCCTCAACGCCATGCCCGATCCGGTTACGGTGGAAAGTGCCGCCATCGGTGCTGGCTTTGACGTCGGTGAGGGGGAGGGAGGGACAATCCATACCCAGGTTACTTTTTCAGGACTGGCCGGGATTGATCAGGGTGCCAGAACCATGCCCGAAGCAGCACGGTTCGATCTGAAGTTGAAAAATATCCCCTCGCTTCTGGCCTTGATGCCGGAATCCAGCACTCTTGTGACCAGTGATATGGAAGCTATTCAGGGGCAATTGATGGCGCAGGCCATGGGTTCACTGATGACCAGCAGCCTGGCCTTGGCGGTAACCGATTCCTTTATCGCTTTTCCGGCCTCCAGGATTGATGTAACTTTTCTGAGCAAGCTGGACAGTGCGGCGAGTTTTTTCTCAACCAGTGAACTGAACCTGCTCATCAACAATGCCGATGATCTCACCAGGATTATCCAGAATTTTGGTGCGGATCCGGAAATGTTGCAGATGCTGACCACCCTGGTCGCTCTTGCTGACCGCAGCGAAGTCAACGGCACCACGGTTGACAGGATCGACGCCCGTATTGACCAGGAAGGCAAGGTGTTTATCAATACCAAGGATGTGACCCTGATGTTTTTTCCCGAGTAACACTGGCGTGTACCTGTTCTGACGGTGCAAGTGCATGCAAGGTGGGATAGGTGTAAGCCAGATGTGGCATGTAAGCTGAGAGTGGGCGATTGCAGGTCCTTATTTTTTTACGGTTGCGACCGTGCAAAGCTGGGGTGCCTGTGATCGCTGCTCTGTGCGTGGGCTGGAGGTTCATACCTGTTGCCCGGCAATGGTGACCAGGCCGAGGTAGCCGTCAACGGTCAGCATCTCACCCGAGCGGATCAGGCGGGTGGCATCCGGAACACCGGTGACGCAGGGGAGGCCATATTCACGGGCGATGATGGCGCCGTGGATCAGCATACCACCTCTTCGTTCGACAATTCCAGTGGCCAGGGGTACGACAAAAGTCATGTTCGGGTCAACAGCGTCGCAGACGAGGATTTCTCCGGCCTTGAACGAGCCAAGATCAGTATGGTGGCTGATCACTCTGGCTGGGCCTAAACCCAAACCAGGACCGGCAGGCTGGCCCACCAGTTGCCGAGCCTGTAGCCGGGTGTTGCCTGATCCAGCAAAACCGGCAGCCGGAGGATCCGGGCTCTGGCGTCCGGCACGTTTTTCCGTGTCCGTTGCCGCCGGATCCACCAACTGCGCCAGTTCCGGAATGTCCGCATCAGCCAACCGTCGGACAGCCTCATCCCTGGATTCCTCCACTCGTTGAGATAATCGACCAATATAAAGATTGTCATTGTCGCGAAGTCGATAACTGGCTCGGCCGATTGCCAGCACCTCGCGGGCGAATTCCTGTTTCTCTGCAGGGAATGAGGCAAGAAACTCCGCCTCATCTGTCTGCTGGGAGCGAGTGGGCACCGGCGATGCTGCAGCCATCTCCAGAAGCAGGTCTGTCAGGCCACCTGTACCGGTTGTCAGCCCTTGCGCGGCCAGCGAAAGATCGCCGAAACGATGAGTAAACCGGGCCAGCGCGATGGTAAAAGGTGCAAGGGGCTCAGGCTGGCCCCCTGCTCGTAAACGAGCCGCCAGTTCCGGGTCATGGCGCAGCATTTCGGCCAGCTCCAGCAAGTCGCGATTCCGCTGTACTGCCAGCAGACCGTTATCACCTGCCAGCAGATGAAGAAAAGCAAAGGGGTCTTCTGGTCGCAGTTGATCGTTGTACACCTGGCCAAAGAGGCGGATCCCGTGAGCCATGGGGATGCAGAGCTGCCGATACCGTTCCTGCCACCCCTCGAGAATCTGCCGGCGCTCTCTGATGGCCGCCGCCAGAGCAAAATGATCCAGGGAAATGAGGTCGATGGCTGCCAGGCGGGCGGCATCATCAGCCATTGCCGGCAGGATCTCCTCCTCGATTGTTTGGCGCAGACTTTGCAAAGAAGTCAGACTTCGATGCAGGCTCAAATACCAGGACCGTTCACCATCGTCAACGGTGGTCGCCGAGGTGGTTATCGGCCGGGATTGCAGCGCAAAGAGGGTGCCCTGCGACCAGGTCCATTCCAGATCCTGGGGCCCTGCAAACAGGGTCTCGGCTTGGCGCAGCAGGGCCAGTACCTGAGCGGCGGTGGTCTCGGGCAACGGTGTTGTCTCCTGCTGTTTGGGTGCAAGCGCCACCAGAGCGACACCGGTGCCGGCCGGACGACAGGCATGGGTCCGTGCAGGAGTGTGCCGTTCGATGATTTTTCCCGTGGTGGGTTCGAGCAACAGTCGATCGGGTTCAATATCGCCGTCGACCAGCCCCTGGTTCAATCCCCAGACCGCTTCGATCGCGATCAGGTTCTCCCGTCCCGGGCAGCGACTGAAGGCAACCCCTGAGCAAGCGCCGACAACCAGTTCCTGGAGGAGAACCGCCATGGCGCTGCCAACGGGGTTTAGGTTCAGTTCCTGGCGATACAGCAGGGCCCGGTCGGACCACAGCGACGCCCAGACCAGTCGCACGCTGTCGAGCAGAGCCGGCAGGCCACGGACATTGACAAACGACTCATGGAGGCCGGCAAAGGAGGCGGCGGCAGAATCCTCTGCCGGAGCGGAAGAACGAACCGTCATCGCCAGTCGGGTCAAATCGGGGGACAAACGTGCCGAGATGTGGTCAGCCAGGTCGGGAGGCAGCGGTGTATTGATAAAAAGGTTGCGGATTCGCAGCCCCAGATCCCAAAGCTCCTCCCAGCGCATGTGTGCAAAAGATTTCCGTTCCAACAGGAGCGGTAAGCGCTGCCGCAAACCAGTAGCATCGAGGTACTGTTCATAGGCCACCGTGGTGATACAAAGGCCCTGGGGAACCGGCAGACCGGCGCGTGCCAACCGACCCAGAGCTGCGGCTTTGCCACCGACCAGGGGTACGGCGGCGGTGGTCAGTTCCTTCAGGTCCAGACAGAGCGGCTTCATGATGTGAAATGAAATTCCATGACATTCTGGAAGCGGGTCACCAGATAAATGTGATCGACCTGCATTTTTTATACGTCG
>SKJK01000073.1 GCA_007121995.1 Desulfobulbaceae bacterium | reverse complement strand
TGCACGGTTTCAGGCTGGATTGCACCGTCACCCTGGACGGCAAAACGGGGCAAATACATCTTGAAGGTCGTTCCCTGATCCGGCTCACTGTACACATTGATAAAACCGTTGTTCTGGCGGATGATACCATACACCATGGCTGATCCCAATCCGGTCCCTTCACCCGTCTCCTTGGTGGTATAAAACGGTTCGAACAGGTGGGACAGGATTTCCTGATCCATGCCGCAGCCATCATCGCTCACCGCCAACAGAACGTACTCTCCAGGCAGAAAACCGGCATGGATGGCACAATAGGCCTGATCAAAAACAACGTTGGCGGTCTCAATGGTGACCCTGCCGGTTTTCCCACCGATGGCGTCCCGGGCATTGACGCACAGATTGGCCAGGATCTGATCGATCTGGGACGGATCCATTCGCACTGGCCAAAGATCCGGACCAGGAAGCCAGGAAAGGGCGATATCCTCGCCGATGAGTCGCCGCAGCATGGTGAGCATACCGGCCACGGTCGCATTGAGGTCAAGGACTTGAGGGGCCACGGTCTGTTTACGGGCAAAAGCCAGCAACTGCCGGGTCAGGTTAGCCGAACGCTGGGCTGCCTGCTGGATACCGTGCACAGCTTTATACATCGGCTGACCGACTGACACCTGCTCGAGCAGGATTTCCGCGTACCCGAGAATCACCCCCAGCATATTGTTGAAGTCATGGGCCACCCCACCGGCCAGCCGACCGATGGACTCCATCTTCTGGGCCTGCAACAGCTGCTCCTCCAGGGCTTTTCGATCACTGATGTCCAGATTGACGATAATGGCACCGTCCAGCCGGCCATCGCCATCCAGCACCGGGGCGGTGTAATTGAGGATGGTCTTGCGCTGGCCGTCAAAGGCTTCGATTTCAAGCAGCTCATCAACAATGGTCTCGCCGCTACAGATTGTTTTGGCCAGGGCCCACTGGTCGGCTTCGACCAGCTCGCGCGTAGGCAGTCGCCAGGCTTTGAACACACCGTATTCGGACAGCGGCACCGTGGGCTCGGCACCCCAGATCTCGATGCCTTTGGGATTGCCGCGCAACAGGGTGCCGTCCTTATCGGCAAACCACAAACCAATAGGCAGGATCTCAAATATCCTTTGCAGCTGATTCTCCCGTCGGCGCAACGCCTCCTCAGCCTGACGCTGTTCGCTGATATCACGAACAATAGCGAGAAATTTGTTTTCGCCGCATAACACTAAACGACTTTCATAGATTCTCGTTGCCCCCTCTTGTTCAACTGCATACCAATACGGCGGCGTCTGGCCGTTGGCAACAATGTTTTCAATATGCATCAAGGTCATGGCGGCGATGTCTTGAGGCAAGACATCATAGACACTGCGACCGATAAATTGTTCCGGGGGCAGCAATAAATCAGCGTTTTCAGCAGCATGACAATCCAAAAAGAAACCATCACGGTCAAACACGAACATCATGTCGGGTACAGCATGCAAAAGAGCCCTGTTCCTGGCCTCGCTCTCACGCAAGGCATCTTCCATTTGTTTTCGCGCCGTGATATTGCGGACAGCGCTGACCCGCCACAAATCACCCTGCTGGCGAAAATTCCGCGACTCGATCTCCGCAAAAAACGCTGCCCCATCTGGTTTGATTATTCGGATGGTGTACGGAGGTGCATACTCCTTGACAATGTTTTTCTGAACCAGGGGCCGATCATCTTGGTGGACAAAAGAGATAATGTTTGTATTGAGCAATTGGTCGCGGGGCAGATCAAACATCTGCGCCAGGGAGGCGTTGAGGTCTATGGCAACCCCGTTTTTATGGATCAGGATCCCTTCCATGGTAACATCGGCAAGCAGACGGTTGCGCTCTTCACTTTCTTGCAGCGCCTGCTCCATACGTTTACGGTCGGTGATGTCGATATGCGAGCCCAGGGCACGCAGCGGCCTGCCGGTCTCGTCGATGAGCACCGAGCCAAGGGCCAGGATCCATCGGTAGGAGCCATCCTTGTGACAAAAACGGAACTCGACCCGATACTCCTGGTTGCGTTCTGCGATGGCATGCTGCACTTTGGCCAGCGTGGGTCCCAGGTCATCGGGGTGGACCCGGCGTTCCCACTCGGCGAAATCATTTTTGATCTCATGGTCCTGATAGCCGATCTGACGTTTCCATTCCGCGGAGAAATAGACCTTGTTGGTGGCGAGATCCCAGTCCCACAGGCCGACATTGGTAGCGCGAATGACTTCCTGCAATTGCATGGTCGTTTCCCGCAACCCTTTTTCGGCCTGCTTGCGCTCGGTGATATCGTGGACAAATGAATAGAGCAATTCGCGCCCATGAATCTCAATGGCCCCGGCATAGACCTCAACGTCACACTCGGTGCCGTCGGCGCAGCGGTGGGTGAAGTAAAAATGATTGCAACGACAATCGATGGCCGCCCGCATCTTATCGCGTATCTGGTCAGGGGGCAGAGTATTGATCGCAGTAATGTGCATCCCCTTGAGGGTTTCCCGGGACCAGCCGTAAAAGCGTTCGGCAGCTGGATTGGCGTCGGCGATGGCACCATTCTCGGGATCGATCAGAAGAATGACGGCATGATTGTTTTCAAACAGGCTGGCATACACACCATCATGGCCACGGCGGATACGTTCCACCTCGATTTTGTACAGCGCAAAGGAAAGATTGGTTGCCAGCTCTCCAAAGAGGGTCTGTTCCTCTTCGTCAAAGGCGTAAGCAGCGGGAACCGAAACCGACAGAACACCATAGGTTCTGCTGTTATGGTGCAGGCGACGACTTAAACCAGCGCGACCGCCGTATTCCGAGGCGAGTGGACATTGCCGGCACTCATTCACTGGATTTTTGACGATGACAAGGTTATCCTGGTCGAATACATCGCGCACGCAGTCAGGATATTGACCCGTTTGCAGTCGTTCTTCCAGAGAGGTAAAACCGTCAGTAAATCCTGCATCAGCCGTGGCGATCACAGTCCTGGTTTCCAGATCCCACAGGGCGATCCAGGCATTGAGATAGCCCATTGTCTCGGTCAGAAGCCGGCAGGCCCCCTCAATCAACCGCTGTGGATTGTTCTCGGAGATGATAAGCTGATTGACGGCACGGACGGCTGCCAGAACCTGTTGGAAATGTTGCGAGCGGGCCTCGGTTTCAGCCAGACGCCTCGCCAGGGTGCGGTTTTCAGCGATCAATGCCTCCATTTGCCCTTCACGCAGGGCCTGGAGCCTTGCCTCGGCATTGACCAGCCGCTGCTGGAGTTCTTCGTGGGTGGGAACAGGCTCGTGCATTGTCACTGCGTCTCACGGAGGGATGAATTGAAGTTCGAGCGCCGCGCTCCCCCGAACAACAAACAGGAGTACGGCATGCTCCCTGCAGCTTTCATCCTAACAGATCACCGAAAGCTCGTAAATGTTTGCATGCCCCGGCAGACAGCTCATCCCACTACCCGGCTATCCTTGCCGTTGTCTGTACACGCCGGCACAGTGGCAATCAGGTTTTCGTGCCGCTCCTGCCTTGAACAGAAGTTTTTGACGGCAGAGAGAGGGCCTGTTGCGGGCAATTGATCACGCAGTTTTCACAGCGCATGCATTCCAGGCTGGGGACCACTCCCTGTTCACGGTAACCGCCTGGATAGGTCTGGATCGGGCAGGCTTGCCGGCAAAGGCCGCAGTTCTTACAATCCGGCTGCACCTGGAGCAGATACGTGTTCGGTGTCAATACACCCTGCATTGATCCCATGGGACAGAAGTTGCACCATGAACGGGGTTTGAAATACACACCAAAGACAATGGCAAGAACAGTGGCCACCGTCCACATCATGACAAAGACAGCCCCGATCCTGGCTGGATCGCCACCGGACATGATGAGACGGATGGTCATCAGCCCCATGAGCAGTATGAAAAACAGCCAGCGAAACCAACTTGCCTTGAATAGATCCGGCATCTTTCGATGCAAACTGATGTGTGTCAGGATCCGCTCATGAAAAGCGCCCATGGCGCACAACCATCCACAGTACCATCGACCCCAAAAAAACATCAAGACCATCATAGTGAGCATCATCGCCAGAGCAAGATACCCCAGATACGGAAAAAACCAGCCGCCGATAACAACCAGCGGCACCAGAGCGGCCAGATAATATTGCCACATTCTGCGTTTGGGATTTTCGCGCACCATCTTTCTCCTGCTGGGCTTTTTCGAGCGGGATATATCCTGCCGGGAAGCAGGGAGGTGCTGAGAGCCAGGGCTTGTCTCGCTGCTTGCTGACAGTTTTTTCTTTGTAAACAACTTGTAGATTCCTCCTATCCGGGACTTGGTCTGTCTGTTACCAGCCAACACCCCTCACTTGTGCCAATCGTTTACTGCAAATACGTTTTTGGTCCGTGCCAACCCGATTCAATATCAGCCCCATCCCCTGGCTGTTACCTGGATCCGTGAGCGTTTGTGCGTGCGTCAGCTTTGTTGTCCGTAACCGTTCGATTAAAGTACACTTTATCGGACGGTTACGGGCAATGAAGATGGCGTGCGCACGAACGCCCCGAAGGGCGGCGGGTGACGACATATTGCAAAGAAAATCGCCGCATTTATAACCTGTTTACAGTAAAATGTACTCCAAACAAGACTCCAGACGTCACGAATTCAGGTGTTAGTGTGCAGACCTCTGCGCTTAAAAGTGGTGCCACCTCGCACCGAAGTCAAGCTGCTACGTGTTCTTGAGACCAGAATGCAAACAGATGGGATCTCATCGCCCCATAAAGTACGACCAACGTCATTGCATCCATCAAAGTAACAGGTCCCAGCAGGCCTGTCAGAGTGCAATCAACGCCACTCCGAAAATCATCAGCGCGGCGGCCAGCAGATGCTGCAGCAAACGGGTTTCGGCAAACAGGAGCGCCCCGAGCACAATCCCAAACAGAATACTGGTCCGTTTGACCGAAATCATGTAGGCCACCTGAACCAGCTCAATGGCCAGGAAATGGGTCACCACCATCATGGCCATGAGCAGGCCGATGACAAGGTGGCCCCAGGACGGTCGCCACAGAACCCGCAGAGCATCCTGCTGACGCCAACTGAACACCAACAGCGTAAATAACCCTAAAACAACAAAATAAAGTGGACCAAAGGTTGTCGCAGGTATGTATTGCAGCGCCCCCTTCCCCAGTACCGAAGTCATGCTGTAGATGAAAGCCACCCCGAGCATCAGACGCGAACCATTTTCCCGACCGATGGCAAGGATCGGTGCCAGCCAGGATCGCGGCTCCCGGAGTCGTGCGTGCTCCACATTCAGCCCGTATGCCCCTGCCACCACCAGAAGGATACCGGCAAAGCCCTGCTGAGAGACCTGCTCGCCCAGCAGCAACCAAGCGGTGAGAATCACGAATACAGGGGTGAAGGCCAGATAAGGCAAGGTCAGGCTCAGGGGGCTGTCACGGATGGCGGTCATGTAGAGCACCATTGCCAGGACCTCCAGCGGCAGGGCCAAACCCACCCATACCCAGAAAAAAATCGGCGGCATAACCTCCGGTAGATTGACTAAAAGCAGGGGCAGGAGCAGCACGGCGGTGACGCCGAATCGCACTACAACCAGTTCAACGGCGCTGTACGCGGGAAGCAGCTTTTTGGTCAAGGCGTCGGCAGCGGCCAGACTGAGGGCACACAGCAAGGTAAGAGACAACCAATTCACAAGGATTTTCCGCAAGCAGGTCTTTTTGGTTCTAAGCGGCCAGAGCGAGCGTGGGCCAAATCTGTCCTCGACCTTGATCGGCAAGGTCACGAGATTCGCCGACAATCCAACGCCGACCCGGAGCGTTTATACGACCAATTGC
>SKJK01000207.1 GCA_007121995.1 Desulfobulbaceae bacterium | reverse complement strand
TCGGCTTGGGCAAGATCGGGGTCGGAGTTGCCAATGCAGGCCTTAAACATGGCATGCGGGTGATTGGTTTTGATCCTTTCCCTGCCCTGGACAACATTCATCATCTCTCGCCCAAGGTCATCCTGTCCCGCTCACGCAAGGAAGCGTTGAGTCAGGCTGATTTCATCACTCTGCATATGCCACTCAATAAAAACACCAGGGGCTATGCCACGGAAAAGGATTTTCTCGAATTTGTCCAAGACGGCGCTGTGCTTATAAATTATTCCCGTGGTCCCATTGTCGATGAGGATGCGGTCCTGGCAGCGCTGGCCAGCGGCAGGCTGAAAGGACACATATCTGATTTTCCTTCGGTTAAATTCCTCGGGCATGAAAAAATCCTGGTCACGCCGCATCTGGGTGCCTCCACGGCCGAGTCGGAAGAAAACTGTGCCACCATGGCGGTGCGGGAACTCAAAGGCTACCTTGAGTTCGGTAATATTGTGCACAGTGTCAACTTTCCCAACATCGAAACTATTCCCACCGTGGATGTCCACGCTCGGTTGACTGTTATCAACCGCGATCAACCCGGCATGATCGGCCTGGTCAGCAATATCCTCGGTGACAGGAAAATTAATATCATCAACTACACCAACAAAAGTAACGGCACGGTGGGCTATAATATCATTGACTGCGCCGGACCCGTCCCGGAAGAGGTGCAGGCGCAAATCAGAGCACAGGAAGGGGTGCTGCGGGTGCGGGTCATTCCGCTGGAGATACGGGGAGCAGGTAACCGGGGTGTATAAAAAGTATCCACAAGGTTGCGTGGACTGATTGGTATCGTATAAAAAAATGGACAACGTAATCGCTTGATCCAGGGTCTTTTTATGCGACCTGGTCCGTGTCGCGGTTCGATACGTTTAAATAATTGAATTTTTGTCTCTGGGGCGAGATAACCGACGCAGGTCAATGCGTACCTATCTGCCTTGAATGACGAGACGATTTTTTTTTTGTGGTTGTAGTGTTAAATGGCATGGAGAATGCACAAGAACATGTAGTTCTTCATCTCTTCTCTCCTTTTCCGGCTTGGTCCCTGTGGATCAAGCCGGTTTTTTTTCTGGTAACCTATTCAATTCTTTTTTTTGTATGCACCTGGACAATGCTTCTCTGGCCCTGCTGAGGCGGCAAACCTATGCGAAGGTTCAACTTGATCAGGCAGTGGATACGTTACTGACGACCTCTCTTCCTGGGATGTCGCTGCGGACGGCCCAGATTCTCCTCAAACCGAACCTGATCACTGCCACCAATGGAACACTGGCCTGCACCGACCAGAGACTGATCATCGCAGTGTCCCGTTGGTTTCTTGATCATGGCGCTCAGGTACGCGTTGGTGATTCACCCTCTTTCGGGTCGGCCCGATCAGTGCTTGCCGCCATCGGAGCCCTGCCGTCTTTGCGGGCTCTTGATGTTCCGGTGGTTGAATTTAAGCATGCGCGGGAAGTTGTCCTTCCCGGAGGAAAGCGAGCAGCGTTGGCCACGGCGGCGCTGGAGTGCGATATGCTTATCAATCTGCCCAAGATCAAGGCCCATGCGCAGATGGGGGTTACCCTGGCGGTCAAGAATTATTTTGGATGTCTGGCAGGGTTGCGAAAACCTTGGTGGCATATGGTGCACGGTGGCCGCCAAGGACGTTTTGCGCAGTTGCTGGTCGAGCTTCTCTCGGTGCTGCCCGGTGGGGTTTCCCTGGTTGACGGCATTGTCGCCATGCATCAGACCGGACCGGTGCATGGCGAGCCCTTTTCCTTGGGGCTGTTGGCCTGCGGCTGTAATCCCGTGGCAGTCGACACCGCACTGCTCACTGTTCTTGGGATTGATCCGGCCCGCAGTCCATTGTGGCTGGCAGCCAGACAAGCCGGAATCAGCGGGACGGTGCTGGCACATCTGACTTTTTCCCAGCTGACGCCTGCTCAGTGCATGGTACGCGATTTTGTGGTTCCCGAGGAACTGAGCCCGGTGCGCTTCAATCCTTTTCGCTTTGTAAAAAATACCTTCAAGCGGATGTTGCTGCACCGCACTTCGGGTTGAAACAAGACTTCAGCCGTGACCAATTCAGGGATTTGTGCAGGAGGGCCCTGCTGGGTTCATGGGCGGGTGCTTTGCAGCAACCGATGCAGGCCTTCAAAGCAGAGGATAGCAAGCAGATAGAGCAGGCAAGTGGTGAGAAAAGACGGCCAACCGGCGGCGGTAGTGGCAAAGAGTTGCTGGATCGGCTGGTAGAGGAAAGCGCCCCAGCCACTGGCATGGCTGATCCAGAATGCGGGGAAAGTGAGGCCGATGAACAGATAAAATGTCCGGCGGATTAGTGTCATGATGTTTAGTTTATTGGCTCTGGGGCCAATGATGCAGGTGCGCGAGTACCGCTGCGTTGATGGTCAAAAAACTGAAACCGGTTAGCTGTGTACCAGTACTCCCATCTACAGGCGAGCAGACCAACGCTCACGGATGCAAATTACCGTATGCATAACGATCCAACCCGGGTCGGCTTTTGGTATATTCTTGTTGAATTATATCGGTAGATTTAGTATTTATAAACCTTTTTTCGATGTCCAGGTTTTTTATATACGACCGCATCTGCATTGATGCTTATAAAACTGTTTTCTTATTTCATCCTTCCCAGGGAGACAAATATGTCACACCATCTTTTTACTTCGGAATCGGTTTCCGAGGGGCATCCGGACAAGGTTGCCGATCAGATTTCCGACGCCATTCTTGATGCCATTCTCACCCAGGACAGACATGCCCGGGTGGCCTGCGAAAGCCTGGTGACCACCGGCATGGTCCTGATTGCCGGTGAAATCACAACCATCGCCTGGGTCGATATGGCCAACATTGTCCGCGAGACCATCAAAGAGATTGGTTATAATTCTTCTGATATGGGTTTTGACTGGCAATCCTGCGCCGTCATGACCACTATCGACAAGCAGTCGTCAGATATTGCCATGGGGGTCAACGAAGGTTCCGGGCTTGATCTCGACCAGGGAGCCGGTGATCAGGGCCTGATGTTCGGATATGCCTGCGATGAAACCGATGTGCTCATGCCCATGCCCATCACCTTTGCCCATTATCTGACCAAACGTCAGGCCGAGGTGCGCAAGATCGGCGCTTTACCATGGTTGCGCCCGGATGCCAAGAGCCAGGTCACAATCGAGTATGAGGATAATGTACCCCGTCGAATTGAGGCCGTGGTCCTTTCCACTCAGCATCATCCGGACGTGAGCTATGCCGCTCTCAAGGAAGGAGTGATGGAGGAGATCATCAAGCCGGTCCTGCCGGCAGAGATGATTGATGCCAAGACCAAATTTTTCATCAATCCCACCGGACGGTTTGTCATCGGCGGGCCGGTGGGCGACTGCGGGGTCACCGGCCGCAAAATCATCGTCGATTCTTACGGGGGCCGCGGCAGTCATGGCGGGGGAGCATTTTCCGGAAAAGATCCTTCCAAGGTAGATCGATCCTCCTCCTATATGGGACGCTACGTTGCCAAGAATATTGTAGCAGCTGGATTGGCCACCGAGGTCGAGGTTCAGGTGGCGTATGCCATTGGTATCTCGCAGCCGGTCTCCATCAATGTCAAAACCTTCGGCACCGGTAGAATAACCGAGGACCGTCTGGTGCAAGTGATCCGCGACGTGTTTGATCTTCGTCCCAAGGCTATCATTCAACAACTGGATCTGCTGCGCCCGATCTACCTTAAGACTGCCGCCTATGGCCATTTTGGTCGCGAACTGCCGGAATTCACCTGGGAGCGTACCGATCAGGCTGAAGCCCTGCGGGCAGCTGCCGGCCTGTGAACCTGTTGTCACTGTGATCATTTACCGGGAGTAAGAGAAAAGGAGTCGTGCCCGGTAGCTTTATAACTGTTTATCAGCGCTCCCCTGGGGTGCCCATCCAGAATCGAGATATCTTGTTCTGGATCAAGGCTGCTGACGAACGGTTTCTTGTGTTGATAAAATGACTTTTCTCTGTTCAGGGAAAAGCAGGAGTAACGTATGAGTGATTATAAAGTAGCAGATATGAGTCTGGCCGAGTGGGGTCGCAAGGAAGTTGCCATCGCCGAGACCGAAATGCCCGGCCTGATGGCCCTGCGGGAGGAGTTTGGTCCCTTGAAACCACTTGCCGGCGCTCGCATTGCCGGTTGCCTGCACATGACCATTCAGACAGCAGTTCTGATGGAAACTCTGGTGCACTTAGGAGCTGAATTGCGCTGGTCCTCCTGTAATATTTTTTCCACCCAGGATCATGCCGCTGCCGCCATGGCTGCTGCCGGTATCCCCACCTTCGCCTGGAAGGGTGAGACCGAGGATGAATTCTGGTGGTGCATCGAGCAGACCATTTTCGGGCCAGACAACTGGCGACCAAACATGATTCTTGATGATGGCGGTGATTTGACCCTGATCATGCACGAGAAATATCCGGAGCTGATGGAGGAGGTGCGAGGTATTTCCGAGGAAACCACCACCGGTGTGCATCGGCTCTATGAGATGACCAAGAAGGGAACGTTGCTGGCCCCGGCCTTCAATGTCAATGATTCGGTGACCAAGTCAAAGTTTGACAATCTCTACGGTTGCCGGGAATCACTCATCGACGGTATCAAACGGGCCACCGACGTCATGATTGCCGGAAAAATTGCGGTGGTGGTCGGCTACGGCGATGTCGGCAAGGGGTGCGCCCAGGCCCTGCGGGGCATGGGAGCCACGGTTCTGGTCACCGAAATTGATCCCATCTGTGCTCTGCAGGCCGCCATGGAAGGGTATCGGGTTGTGACCATGGCAGAGGCTGCGCCCAAGGGCAATATTTTTGTCACCTGCACCGGCAATCTGCGGGTGATCACCCGGATGGATATGGAACAGATGCAGGATCAGGCCATAATCTGCAATATCGGTCATTTTGATTCTGAGATCGATATCGCCGGTCTTCGCGACCTGCCCTGGGAGAACATCAAACCTCAGGTCGATCATGTCATCTTTCCCGATGGCAAGCGGGTCATTGTCCTGGCAGAAGGGCGGCTGGTCAATCTGGGCTGCGCCACCGGTCATCCAAGTTTTGTGATGAGCAACTCCTTCACCAATCAGGTGCTGGCACAAATGGAATTATGGGGCAATTCATCCGCCTATGAACACAAGGTTTATTTCCTGCCTAAACATCTGGACGAAAAAGTAGCTCGGCTGCACCTGGCTAAAATCGGCGTCAACTTGACCACCCTGACCAGGGAGCAGGCCGACTACATCGGTGTTGATGTCAACGGCCCCTTCAAGCCGGAGCATTATCGTTATTAACCTGCCACAGGCAGGAGAGCTTTTTGCCTCAAACTCCATGCATACAGGGCAGCTGACAATCATCGGAGGCGGACTGGCCGGTTGCGAAGCTGCCTGGCAGGCCGCGGAGCAGGGGGTGCGGGTCGACCTGTACGAGATGAAACCGGAGCGCTTCAGTCCGGCCCACGAATTGCTGCATCTGGGTGAGCTGGTGTGTTCCAATTCACTGCGTTCCAATGCCGTGGATTCCGCTGCCGGTCTGCTCAAGGAAGAGATGCGCCGCCTGGGGTCACTGGTGATGCGGGCCGCGGATACCACCCGCGTTCCTGCTGGCACGGCACTGGCCGTTGACCGCGAACAGTTCGCGTATTTCCTGACCGAGGCAATCACTGCGCACCCCCTGATCACTGTGCACCGCCGTGAGGTGATGCGAATACCAGACCCTGACAAAGGCCCGGTCATTGTTGCGGCCGGGCCTCTTTTGTCGGGTCCGCTGGCTGCGCATCTGCAAACCCTCACTGGCATCGACAATCTCGCCTTTT
>SKJK01000137.1 GCA_007121995.1 Desulfobulbaceae bacterium | reverse complement strand
TTTACGGAACGATTGACGGGATTCGATGGCCTTGGTCAGAGTATGCTCATCAGCGTACTTGATATCCATGCCCATGGGAATACCGCAGGCCAGGCGACTGAGCTTGATCGCTGCCCCTTTGAATATGTCGGCGATGAAGGAGGCCGTGGCTTCACCCGGGACGGTGGAACTGGTGGCAATGAGCAGTTCGTCAATGCTGCCGGAATTGACCCGCTGTTGCAGTTCACTGACTTTTAACTCGGCGGGACCTATACCATCCATGGGGGCGAGAACGCCGTGGAGGATATGGTACACGCCTCGAAAAGCCCCGGTTTTTTCAATGGCCATCTGGTCGCCCGGTTCTTCAACCACACAAACAAGGCGTGGATTTCGGCTGGTGTTGCCGCAGATACCACAAAGATCTGTTTCGGAAAAAGTGTAACATTGGTGGCAAAGATGGATGGTTTCGTGGAGGGCGATCAGATCCCCTGCCAGATTACGGGCTTCGGCCGCTGGCCTGCGCAGCACATACAAGGCAAGTCGGGTGGCAGTTTTTCTTCCGATCCCCGGTAGTTTGGAGAAATCGGCAATTAAACGCTCAAGAGCGGGCGGGATGACCTGCATTTACAAGAGACCCGGAATATTGAGCCCGCCGGTCAGCCGGGCCATTTCACTTTTGCTGAGTTCTTTGGCTTTGTGTACTCCGTCGTTGACGGCGGCGATGATGAGATCTTGCAGCATAGGAGTGTTTTCCCGCTGCATCATGGCCTCTTCAATGGACAAATCAAGCAGTTCGCCTGTACCGTTGAAGGTGGCTGTCACCATGCCTCCTCCGGCTGATCCGGTTACACGCTTTTCTGCTAATTCACTTTGCAAGGTTGCCAGGCGTTCCTGGAACTGTTGCGCCTGTTTCATCAAATCTCCCATGTTCATTTGCGGTTATCTCCAGGGAAAGGGTTCAGGGTTGCTTGCCGATTTTGTCGGTGGGTTGCATTTTGCACGGTGCGCTGATAAGAGCTTTACTTAAAAGCGGACGTCGTGACGCGATAAGGTCTGTCCTTTGTTTGTTCAGGAAATCTACTCCTCTTCATTGGATGGGCTGTTGTCGACCATTTGGGTTGTTCTGGTGTGATGTTGAGAGCCGATTCTGATGTCGCCGACCTGTCCAGTAAAGACATCGAGGGCTGTCAGCACCAGCGGATCTTTTGCCAGGGCTCTTCGCTTTTCCTGCACGACAAGACCGTTGGTCGGGTGGATTGCACAGGCATCGGAACCGGGAACTTCAAAACGGATGGTCAGATTTTCCTGGAAAAAATTAAGGACAAATTCCGTCAGAGCCTGGACATTGTTGGCCTGCTTCAATAGAGTGCAATCGGTACTGTCCTCAAAGTGAATAATCAGTGTATCCTGCTGACACTCCACCGAGGATGCGACCCGCAGGGGAGCGGCAATCCAGGGTTGTTGTTTATGGACGTGTTTAAGGAAAGGCTCCCATTTGCGCCGAAGGGTTGCGTTGTCCAGTTTTCCTTTGTTATCAATAGGTTGGGTATCGTCCACTGACGGTATGATGGGCTTGTTGGATATTGACGGCGATTCCTGGTCGGGGTCAGGAAGAGCAGCCTGTTCCGGCTCTTCGGTGGGCGCTGGTTCGAATCGTTGTTTTTGTTGTGCAGTGGGGTGCCGCGGTTCGTCGGTGCGGGCGGACGGTGTTGCCTTTTTTTGACTGGATAAGGGCTCTTGGTGCAGTTTACTATAGGGAGAAAGGTTCGGCGCCGGCGATGGTGTGTTCATGTCGGCTGACCGGTTGAAAACAGGTTGGGGTCGGTCCTGGAAAGCTATCTCTGGTCCGGGTCGGTCCGGATGTTGACCATTGGGAACCAGATTTGGTTCTGGAGCTTCGCAGGGAAGACCAGCCAGTATGCTGTCGAATCGAGAGATCAGGTCCGAAACCGGGGTGACATCGCGAAACTGGATGGCGCGGATAAATGTAAGTTCAAGAGCCAAGCGGGGTTGCTGTGAAAAAGAAACGGTTTCCAATCCTTTAAGAAGCAGGTCGAAGAGGGCGGCAAGAGTCTCCACCGGATACGCCGTTGATGTATTTTTCAGTTCTTCGAGTTCGTCGTCGGTTACTTCGAGCAATGGTCCGGGGCTACTACTCACCGAACAGACAATGAGACCCCGAAACCAGTGCAACAGATCGTTGCTGAATCGTTTGATATCCGTGCCATGGAGGTAGATCTGGTCGAGCAGGGTATAGACTGTTCGTAAATCACCTTTAAGTAGCGCAGAACCCATGGCAGCGACCAGACGGTGACTGACAAGACCAAGCACCTCAATGACATCTTCCGTTTTAACCTCCCGACCGCAGTAGGAGAAAATCTGATCGAGAAGGCTCAGACCGTCACGGACACTGCCACCTGCTTCGCGGACGATCATGTCCAGACCTTCCGGGGTGACTTGCACACCCTCCGCTTTGGCCAGTCGGCTGAAATGATCGGCAAGTTCACGGTGACTCAGGCGTTTGAGTTCATATCGCTGGCAACGGGAGAGGATGGTAATGGGCACTTTATGCAGTTCGGTGGTGGCAAACATGAAATATACATGTTGAGGCGGTTCTTCCAGCGTTTTCAAGAGCGCGTTAAAGGCCTCGGTGGTGAGCATGTGCACTTCATCAATGATGATGATTTTGTACCGTGAACTGGTGGGCATGAAACGGATCTTTTCTTTCAGTTCCCGGATTTCCTGGATACCGCGATTGGACGCCCCGTCGACTTCCTGGAGATCAATACTGGTCCCTTCGGTGATCTCAAGACAGGAGCGGCAACGATTACAGGGCTCGGCAGCGGGGCCTTGCACACAATTCAGGGCTTTCGCCATGATGCGTGCCAAGGTTGTTTTGCCGGTGCCGCGGACACCGCTGAAGATCAAGGCATGGGGGACTCTATTCAACGTGAGTCCGTTTTGCAGGGTCCGCACCACCGCCTTTTGACCAACAACTTCTCCAAAGGTCTGCGGACGTGATTTTCTGGCTAGGACAAGGTAGGACACAACGGGTTACCAGGCTGACTGAGGAAAGAAAAGATGGATGCGTTCACCACCACTCCATCTATGGCCGATCAGGCCGCCGTGTCGAGGATCACTCGCGCCTGGATGCCTGCTTAACCACATATCTTTTGAAGCGTTGATCTTTGGTTGCAGATATTGGGCCATGCAATCCTGGTGTGCAGCAGTTGAAAGGTTACACGGTGATTGGATTGCTATCCGGTCGAGGAGTATTCCTCGTGGAGAAAAAGATAGCCGGGCACTCCTGGACACATAAAGAGGGTCACTGCCGCTGCTTCCTTCCGGACCTGACGGGGTTCGTGATTCTTTATTGCCCAGGACCCGGCTATCAAACTGATGATCTGTTTTTGGGAAAAGGGGCAGGTTATGAATGATGAAGACGCTGCAACGTAATCCTGTCCGGCAATCTATCGAGGGCCTGTGGTGTCTCGGTTTGCCTTTCCCTTTTCGGTCGTCGTATATACTCTCCAATTTGATACCCGTCAAGGAATTTCACAGAAAAGGGTGCGGGCAATGTGCCGTTCGTGTTGATCATGTGAAATTGCGGTCTACTCAATCGATAAGAAGGAGGGGAAGTGCTTTAGTTGCTGCAACCTGATAACGAACTTGAACGAGGGAGGGGCTGCGGGAAATAAAATCATTCACTTCCGGAAAAGATGGGGAAGTGAATGATTTCAGGTGGCCGATCAGCAGGCTATGCTGAGTGCATTGGGTCACCTTAGGGGAACGAAGGGTGGGGCATGGTCAGAGGAGCAGGTCCTTGCCAAGAATGGAAACCAGATCCTCAGCGGCTCTGGTGGGAGCAATTTTCCCCTGTTCAACGTTTTGTTTGATGTCCGGCAAGAGTTTCTTGATTTCCGGGTGTTGATAAAACCAGCGTTCCAGTCCTTCATTAACCAGAAACCACATCCAGGACATGGCTTGCTCCTGACGCTTGGTGTCCAGTTCCCCGGTGGCAGTCATAATACCTTTATGGGAATTGACGGTGTCCCAGATTTCTTTCAGGCCGATTTGTTCAAGAGCGCTGCAGGTCATGACCGGCGGCATCCAGTTGGGTGAGGATGGGGTCACCAGATGAAGGGCTGTTTCGTATTGCCGCTTGGCCAGTTTTGCCCGGTTGACATTGTCACCGTCAGCTTTGTTGACGACGATGGCATCTGCGACTTCAAGAACACCTTTTTTGATCCCTTGGAGCTCGTCACCGGCACCCGATATCTGTAAAACAAGAAAAAAATCGACCATGGAGGCCACGGTGGTTTCTGACTGACCCACGCCAACGGTCTCCACAATGATGACATCAAAGCCGGCTGCTTCACAGACAAGCATGGTTTCTCTGGTTTTTTTGGCTACCCCACCCAGACTGCCACCGGATGGAGATGGCCGGATAAAAGCCATGTTGTCGACCGCCAGTTTTTCCATCCTGGTTTTGTCACCAAGGATAGAGCCACCACTGCGTGTACTGCTTGGGTCGATAGCCAGAACCGCAACACGATGTCCCAAGTCGGTCAGCATGGTGCCGAAACTTTCGATAAAAGTGCTTTTGCCTGCACCGGGCACACCGGTGATGCCTAGTCGTACCGCTTTCCCTGTGTACGGTAAAAGTTCATTGATGACGTGTCTGGCAATCTCCTGATGCGAAGAAAGACTGCTCTCAACCAGGGTAATGGTTCGGGCAAGCATCAGGCGATTATTATCCATGACACCCTGGATGTAATAGCTGGGATCTTTATGCATATCTGACCTTTGGTGGAGGTTTCGTCATGCCAGCATGCAAACGGACGGATTGTCGCCCGTCCGTTTGCAGTGATACCTGTGTGCTGTACGTACTTATTTGCCTACCTGTGCTTCAATCAAATCAAGCACCTTGGTCGCCGATTGGGTGATCGGAGTTCCCGGTCCGAAAATACCTTTGCAACCGGCGTCAGTGAGGAATTTATAGTCACTGGGCGGGATAACGCCACCGGCCACAACCAGGATTTCACTGGCACCACCTTTCTTCAGGTGGTCAATGAGTTCCGGAACCAGAGACTTGTGTCCGGCTGCCAAGCTGGAGGCACCAACGACATGGACATCGTTTTCAATGGCCATTTTTGCTGCTTCTTCCGGAGTCTGGAACATGGGGCTGATATCGACGTCAAAGCCAAGATCAGCGTAGGAGGAGGCAACAACCTTGATGCCGCGGTCATGACCATCCTGACCCATTTTAGTGACCAGAATACGTGGGCGGCGGCCGTGCTTGGCCTGGAAGTCGGCGGTTCGTTTGCGCAGGCCTTCGATAACCTGAGCGCTTTCACTGTTCACTTCGCTGTATTCAGAAGAATAGGCTCCGGATACACACTGGGTGGTGGCGACATAGCGGCCGAATACTTTTTCCATGGCGTCGGATATCTCTCCCACTGTTGCTCTGGCTTTGGCAGCTTCAATGGCGATCTCAAGGAGGTTGTCTTTACCGGCTGCAGCTTTGGTGAGTGCTTCGAGACAGGCCTGTGTTTTGGCTTCGTCCCGGGTTTTCTTGATATGGTTGATACGTTCGATCTGCTCGATGCGGACGGAATCGGGTACCTCGAGAATATCGAAGTCCATTTTCTCGTCTTTGAGGCGATATTTATTGACACCGACAATGACGTCTTTGCCCTGGTCGATGCGGGCCTGACGACGGGCGGCGGATTCCTCAATGCGCATTTTCGGCATACCGGATTCGATCGCTTTGGCCATCCCACCGATTTCCTCGATTTCATCGATGATTTTCTGTGCTTCTTCGACGATCTGGTTGGTCAGCCATTCCACGTAATAGGAACCGCCAAGGGGGTCAGCGACTTTGCAGATCTG
>SKJK01000101.1 GCA_007121995.1 Desulfobulbaceae bacterium | reverse complement strand
TATCGGCGAGGGCCTTTTCGTGAATCGCCTGCTGCGCTTCGGCCTTTTGCACAGCCGCCGCAGCCCGGGCATATTCCTCCTGGGACACCGCATTAACGGCGAGGGCCCGTTCAATACGTGCCAGTGAACTGCGCGCCAGTTCCAGCTCTGCCTCAACGTTGCGCACTTGATTGGCAAAGGTAGTGGGATCGAGACGACCCAACACCGTCCCTTCCTCCACCACCATGCCGCGACGCACAGGAAATTCGAGCAAACGCCCTCCCACTTCAAAGGAGAGATCGACTTCCCGGTCGGCCTCCACCGTACCGGGAAAAAACAGCATCGGCCGGTCGGTCTCCTGACCGACCACCATGTATTTAAGCGGACGAATGACCGTGTCTTTGGCTGGCTGCTCAGGTTCTACGCGATACAGTAACACTGCGGCAATGCCGGCGATCAACAGGATGCAGCCGACGATCCTGCCCATCAGATTTCTCTGTTTTGATTTCATCGCATCTCCGCCTCCCATCCACCGCCAAAGGCTTTATACACCGCCACCAAACTCGCTGCACGCGCCCCTTGCGCCTGCGCCAGGGCATCCTGATATTGTGCCAGTTGTCGTTGTGCGTCCAGCACCCGTTGGAAATCGGTCAATCCACTACGATATAACTCATTCACTACCGCCACCGTTCGTTCCGCCGCCGTTGCCGCCTCTTGCAGGGCGGTCAATTGTTCACCCGATTGCATGAAACGCGACAACGCATCCTCACATTCACCGAAAGCGACCAGGATGGTTTGTTCGTACTGGGCAAGTACCGCTCGGGTCGCTGCCTCCTCGGCACGGATCGATTGCCGCAGCTTACTGCCGGTAAAGATGGGCAAGGAAATGACCGGGCCGAGATCAAAGGCC
Source organism: Desulfobulbaceae bacterium (assembly GCA_007121995.1). Taxonomy (GTDB): domain Bacteria; phylum Desulfobacterota; class Desulfobulbia; order Desulfobulbales; family Desulfobulbaceae; genus Desulfobulbus. Next base: position 4,992 of record SKJK01000101.1, on the reverse strand, counting down.
TGGGCTGCTGTTGAGATCAACAAATCGGTATCGGTTGCTGCGAAAGCAAAGGTCCCGTTGAGCGCCAACTTCGGATACAATTCCGCCTGGGCTACACCGATGCGTGCGGTCTGCGCAGCGAGCTGCCGCTCAGCGGAACGTATGTCAGGCCGACGTCGCATCAACTCAGCGGGCAGCACTCCCGGCAGAGTCTGGGCCGAAGGAACTGTATCAGGTTCACGGAGGGCATCCAACGCGCCAGGCCAGGTACCTGCCAGCACGCACAAGGCGTTCAAAGTCTCCTCTACCTGGGCACGCAATGCGGGCACCTGCGCCTCTGTGGCAGCCAGGTTCATTTCCGCCTGGAACACATCGGCCTCGCCGGTCAACCCAGCGGCAAATCGACCGCGAACCACCACCAGGGTTTCGCGCTGCAAATCGATGTTCTTGTGCGCGGTGGCAAGCCGTGCCTGCAAAGTGCGTAACTGAATGTACTCCGCCGCGGCCTGGGCCTGCAGAAGCACGAGCGTATGACGAACATCTTCCGCAGCTGCGTCCAAGCGGCCGCGCGCCGCTTCTTTGCTGCGCGATACCCGGCCCCACAAATCGATCTCCCAGGTCATGGAGAACCCTGCCTGATAGATCCAGGTTGGATTATCAGGGACCGGCACACCCGCCGGGCGGCGGACGTGTTCGGTTTGTCGGTCATAGGTTGCCGTGCTTTGTGCCGCGACGAGCGGGTACGCTTCCGCCCGCACCATACCGTACTGGGCGGCATACCGTTCCATATTGGCGACGGCGGCAGCCAGATTGCGATTGTTGGCCCGCAGGTCGTGGAGCAGTTGATTCAGCCTGACATCATCAAACACCAGCCACCATTCCGCCAGCGACGCATCGGACGCACCAGCCTCGTTCATCCAGGCAAGGGGAATATCCATATCCGGGGGATGATAGTCAGGACCTGCGACGGTACATCCAAAAATCAAGACAGCCAGGCCGGCGATAAAGAAATTGGGTAATCGTCTCATACGCACATCGTATCTACAGCGTGGTATCGAGCAACACGGGACGTCTTTGGCAAACGTCCGGCTGTCTGATCAACGGCCAGAAGGGAGGAAAAAATACTTTTCAGCACGGCAGGGACTTGCATCGGCAAAGATCGGCCAGCAAAAAAGTATATCATAGAAGGTACCCAAGACCCTGTACACAGATCAAGCAGGAAGGGACATGCTGAGGCCCTGATTCCAGGGAAACGGAAAATGGTTCACAGGGGTACGAATTAAAATCGTCCGGAAAGATTGACACCGACAATAGGTTGCGCCTCATATGATTCTTTCCTCAGCTCATCACCATTGCTGTCATCAATTTTCAGCCGGCCATCCAGGGTCAGACCCAAGTAGCCGTCAACAGCAATGGAACTGGTCGCCGCCCAGCCAACCCGCAGAAAAACGGGAACACCTTTGAACTCGGCAAAACCTGAAGGGGCAGCAGGGGAATAGTCATCAAGGGCAAAACGGATGGTTCGATAGACGCCTCCGAGTCCGAAATCGAGTCGATCATTGAACCGGTAACTCAGTTCCAGCCCTGCCGGTCCAAAGGGCCCCGGACGAAAAGGATTGGCCAGGAGCCATTGATCAGTTATCTGCCAGCGGACTACAATCAAGGGAAAGAAGCTTGAATCTTCGAGACCATGAACAAAACCGGCCCCGGTTCCGATACTCAAGGTGCGGGAAAAGGAATACATGTAGGACAACACGAGACTGCTGGTCCATCCTGCATCCCAATCCGCACTCTTCTCGGTCGCACTGCCAAAACTTCCGGCAATACTGAGGCGTCCGCTCTCCCCGACTTTGATCGTAATGGGCACGCTGATGGTGAGAAAATCAGCCCGATCCCATGGGTTCACCCCAAAATCGCTGAAATCATAGTCCAGAGCCGTATAGTTGAGGGCCAGGCCGATGGAAAAATCGTTGGCAAAAGATTTTCGTGTGCTGCCATCGAGAAAAAATAACTGACTCGAAAATGACCCCCCGCTGTCAAAGTCCGCATCCATTGACCACAAGTACCCGGTGGCAAGCCGGTTTGACCATGCAGAGTTGGCATGCGCCGGAGGTGCAGAAACGACAAGAACACCAACAAGAAAGAAAGCGCCCGAAACCTTTAGAAGAAGACGTCTGATTGTATGCATATTTTTTAGGAACGATGAGTTGTGTATTGTCAACAGGACAAGGACTTTTCAAGAACAGCTTTCCGGTATGCCTTTTCTCTCCCCTTGTATCCTTAACGGATTATGAATTGGCACCTTGTTTTTTCTTAATGACCATCAGCGGGCTGTCGCTGTGTATCAGGATGCATATTGGCAGCTCGGCAAACAGCGTTGGGCCAGCAGCTTGTCCATCCTCTATCATCATGCTTTGACCGGTGAGGATGTTCCACCAGGCACCGTCCTTTCCTTCCTTGATGAGCGGATCGAGCAACACGCTTGAATCTGTCCAGGTCGAGCCGGTCGGCAAGGTGTTGTCAGGCGCGCACAAGGGCGCGCTGAGTCTGGGCACGGCCACAAACATGCTCTGGTGATCGTTGATCCGAGCAAAAGCAATGATGTGCTCGGCCTGCGGCCCGCTGACCTCAAGGGGAAGATAGCGGCCGCGCAGGAACAGGTCCGGACAGGTACGGCGCAGGGTCAGCAACCGCCACATGACAAAATGCTTCAGAAAACCATTGGGCCAGGACTGCCGGAGCGCAGTGACCAAAGCAGCCAGCTCTCCGTTTTCCTCGGCTTGCTTGAACTCGTGGAGTTTTTTCGCTCTGAGGGAGTAATCCACTGCTCGTCGATTATCCGGATCCACCAATGAATCATCCCACAACTCTGTTCCCTGATAATTGTCCGGGACGCCGGGCATGGTCAGGCGCAGGACCATCTGGGTCAGAGCATTGCAGAAGCCGGGGATAGCCATGGTGTGCACGAAATCCTGTATATCGCGCAAAAAAGGGATCGACACCGGGTCACCGTCCAGAACCTGGGTCACGAAGTCGGTCAGGGCCATTTCATATTCTTGGTCGGGATTGAGCCAGGAGGTGTTGATCTTGGCTTCCCGAGCAGCCTTGACCATGTAAGCCTGCAAACGATCACGCAGGGCAGCCAGGACTGTCGGCGCTGGTAGATCGTGGCCAAGCTCGGACAAAGGCCACACACCGATCAAGGTCTGATAAAACAGGTACTCGTCCCGGCCTGCGAGCTTAACGACGCCGTCGCTATCCAGTCGGGCGCGGCGGTTGAGGGTCTGCCAGCGTTCCACATGCTCGACCCAGACCGCAGGCATTTCCGAGAGGACCGCGATCCGGGCCCGCACATCTTCGCTGCGCTTGGTATCATGGGTAGCGGTTGTCAGCATGGCCTCGGGCCAACTGGTGAAGCGGGACACCATTTGGCGGTGAAAATCCCCCACCGTGCTGATTCGCCGATCCGGCCCCATTCCCACCTCATTCATGGACGTCAAAGGCAAAACTCGATAAAAGGTCGTGTCCTCCATGCCTTTGGCCATGGCCGGACCGGTGAACTGCTGAAATTTCCGGGCCAGATGCAAGACATCGGCTCGAGCTCGACCATCAGCACGTTTATTCCAGGTGGCTTTGAGCAGAGATTCCAGCACATCAAACAGGAGCGGATGGCTGACCGCCCGGGCTCGACGGGCCAACCCCAGGGCCCAATCCAGATCACGGATATCCTCCGGGGACGGGCCCGTGGTATCGACATAGGTCCGATAGACCGGAAACCTGCAAACGATCTCCCGCAGAGCTTGACGGATTTCTGCCCGGGAAAAATCCCTGGTCAACGGGTCACGCTTGAGCAGTCGGTTTGTTTCCGTTGCCAGCACTTCCAGTTCCGAAGCCAGCTCCTGGTCCATGACCTGGCGTTTAGCCTGTACGCCTTCGGCATGGGCATCGGCGCTTCCCGCTCCCTCACGGGATGAATACAGGGCACGCAGAACAGCCAGACCGTCAGCGTTTACCTGTACGGCGTTGATTTCGCTCAACGCGTCGTATCCCGTGGATCCGTGCATCGACCAATGATCGCGCAGGCTTTCATGCTCTTCAAGGATTTTCTCGACATACACTGGAAAGCGCCCCGGAGTGAAGCCCAAAACCTCGGCATACGGCTCGACCAGCTTTTGCAGCTGATCCAGGTATCCGGGCGGGTCATAGAGACCGTCAATGTGATCGATGCGCAGTCCGTGTACCTGGCCTGTACTCACCAGCTGTTGGATTAAGGAGTGCGCCGCGGCAAACACTTCCGGCACCTCAACCCGCAAACCGGCCAGATCATTGATTTGAAAAAAACGACGATAGTTGATTTCGTGGCTGGCGACCCGCCAGTACGCAGGACGATAATGCTGCTGTTCGAGCACAGTGTGTAACCGTTCCAAGCCACGGCCATCAAATGCTTCAGGTCCAAAAGTTCTCTCGGTCTGTTCCAGAGCCTGGTGCAGCTCTGGAAAATCCACAACCAAACGGGAAAGAGTCTTTTTAAAGGTTTCTCCCCTGGTGCGCAAGGCTTTGCGCCTTGTCCCGGTACGAGGTTTGAACCGCAGCTGCTTGGATTCGATGAGGGCTGCATGTATATCCTCAAGGTTGGAGGTATCCAGACCGGCTTGTTCCAGGCAGGGTTGCAGAATCCGGTGGTAGCTGGACGGACAGAGAGGAAAACGATGCTCGTGGTACCAGACACTGAATGAACCGGTTACCGCTTCAAAACGCAGACGCAGTTCGCCCCGCTCCAGCACCGCACCGTACAGATCCCCCAGGACCGGCAAAAGTACTTGATCGTGAATTCCCTGGGTCTCGGGAAACCATTGAATATCAAAATAATGAGCATACCTGCTGGCGCGACCCCACTCCAGCACATCCAGCCACCACAGGTTGTCGCTGCGGCCGATACCCATGTGATTGGGGACAATATCCATGACCAGTCCCATGCCCACTTTCTGTAACGCGGTACTGAGGGCGTCAAAT
>SKJK01000081.1 GCA_007121995.1 Desulfobulbaceae bacterium | reverse complement strand
GCATTGTTGATGAGAATATCGAGATGCCCGCAGGTGTTCATCACTGATGCAAAAAGATGATCGATATCTTCAGGTTTGGCCATATCAGCAGCGATCGCTCTGACTGTACCGCCTTGGGCCGCTATCGCCTCCACCAGTTCGGTCGCAAGCCGCCTGTTCTGTCGATAGGTAAACACCACCGCGGCGCCCCGTTCTACCAAACTGCCGACAATGGCTCTGCCGATGCCTCTTGAACCACCGGTTACAACAACCGTTTTTCCTGCCAGAAATTTTTCCATGATTTTCTCCCTGCATACTTGATCGATATATCTGCCCCTATTGTGTCCTTCTCAGAGTACCAGTTTAATTGCGGCCAGGTGCAAAGGATAAAAGAGGTAAAATGCATACTGCAGCCAGTTGGCATGCCACCCCAACTGACCATTATATCGGTAAATAAACAAAAGTGACAGCACACTGAATGGCTGAAAAACTGCAGTCGGATGTTCGTCAAGCAGCCACGACCACGTCCATTCCGTATGCGGATTGCTCAACAGAACGTCAATGAGCAGGTTGACGCTCAGCAGGACCAGCAGGATCAAACCGGATACCAGCAAAAAACGATCCCGCTGATCATACAGCCGGTGCATGACAAATATCAACAGCACTCCCATCGAACCGTATTCCACCCGACCCAATTCCGCTGCCAGCAGACACAGCAACGGTATCCACCAGGATACATTACGTTCATAACTTGCAATCGCTGCTAATCCCAGGCAAAGTGTAAAAAGAATATTGAGTTGATTGGGGGGGCTCCCCTCAAGCCAGGCGATGACAAACCAGGAGACCACTCCCAGCAGAAACAACCGCCCCCAATACCTGGCTACATCCCGTGTATGGCGATATCCGATGACAATGAAAAACGCGAAAAGTGGAAAAGCCAGCCGACCAACCAGTCTCAAGGACCACATAATGGCGTGCTGGTCAGCGAAAAGATAGTGTCCCACATGATCCATCAACATGGTGAGACAGGCAAACAATTTCAATTGAACAGCTGTCATGGAGGTACCTTGATTATCAGGAAAACGCACAAGACATGCGTATGGCAGGGGTAAGCGGTTGCAGGTACAATCCCGTAGCCGGTTACGATAATGGCAACCTAATCATTGTTTGCCGGGAGCACATCAACGACTGCATACCCAGTCTTGGCAGACTGCTAAAATACTCGGCTGCACCCAAAGGAGCATCAGAAAAGAAGCAACAAGGTGCATGAGGCTCTATTAATCCTTGCTTCTCTGAATAAAACTCTCTAAATTTACACATCATTGCGCATGCAAGCCCTGCATGATACAGCAGCATCACCTGCAGAACATCTCTCCAGAACGATCTTCTCCGCAAGGCACGCTGAGACCACGAACCCTGAAGGAGCCTACATACTATGAACAAATTGCTCATCATTCTGGCCGCCGGCCTGTTCCTTGCCGGACATGCAATGGCCCAGGACCCTGTGAAAATCGGCATGATCACCACCCTTTCCACCAAGGCCGGCTATCTTGGTGAAGACATCCGGGACGGGTTCCGCCTCGCCATGGAAATGGAAAACGGTCACCTCGGTGGCATTCCGGTCGAACTTTTAGTTGAGGATGATGAGGCTAAACCCGGCAAAGGGATCCAAATTTCCGAACGGTTTATAAAATCGGACCGGGTCACCATCCTCACAGGAGTTGTCTTTTCCAATGTCGCGGTGGCGGTTGTACCCAGAGCTATTCGGGAGGATGTCACGTTTCTGAGCGCCAATGCCGCCCCATCAAATCTGGCCGGCAAGGACTGTCACCCCAATTATTTCAGTGTTTCCTACCAGAATGATAACCCAGATGAGGTGGTGGGTCGCTATGTCACCGCGGTCGGCCACAAGTCGGTGTACCTGCTCGCCCCGAACTATCCGGCGGGCCGGGACCATCTCGCCGGCTTTAAACGGTATTATGAGGGAGAAATTACCCGGGAACTCTATACCAAACTTGATCAGTCCGACTATGCAGCCGAGATTGCCGATATCCGGGCTGCTAATCCGGAAGCTGTTTTTTTCTTTCTCCCCGGCGGCATGGGCATCAATTTCCTTAAACAGTACGCACAATCAGGCCTGAGCGAGGTTATTCCTGTGTATGGGCCTGCCTTTTCCTTTGATGAACGCATTCTCCAGGCTGTCGGACCGGCAGCCCTGGGAGTGAAAAACGGCTCCCACTGGACCCACGACCTCGACAATGAGGCCAATATCGAGTTCGTTGCCGCTTACCAGAAGGCCTACGGCAGGATGCCGACCCTGTATGCCAGCCAGGGGTATGACACTGCCCGACTGATAGGCAGCGCCCTGAAAGCTGTTGAAGGCGACATGTCTGATCGAGACCGGTTCAGGGCGGCTCTGCGAAAAGCTGACTTTGCCTCCACTCGGGGTACTTTTGCCTTTGGCAGTAATCAACATCCTGTTAACGACTGGTATATCCGCGAGGTCGTCCAGGCCGAGGATGGCAGCTACACCAACAGGACCCTGAAAAAGATTTTCACTGATCACGTCGACGCCTACGCAGCGGAATGCTCGATGTGATATCTCTATCACAGTCGCCTCGCCCTGCCCTGCTCACTGGCAGGGCGCACAGCTGCTGATCGACCAGTATGCTTCTTGTTATCGAACAGGTCCTCAACGGGCTGCAACTCGGCATCACCCTTTTTTTGATGTCCGCGGGCCTGACTCTCGTCTTCGGTATCATGCGGGTGATCAATCTCGCCCACGGCTCCTTCTACATGATCGGTGCCTATGTCGGTGCTACGGTGACTTCGGCATCCGGATCGTTTCTCCTTGGCATCCTGGCAGCCCTCGGAGCCGCAGGCCTGGCGGGTATATTGGTGGAATGCATTGTCCTCCGACATCTCTACGACCGGGAACACCTGACCCAGGTGCTCGCCACCTTTGGTCTCATTCTTTTTTTCAATGAACTGACCCGGATGATCTGGGGCCGGCAACCACTGTTCATGGATGTCCCGCCCTGGCTGGCCGGCAGCATCGAAATCCTCCCGGGTCTCACCTATCCCAGCTATCGGATCGCCGTCATCGCCGTTGGGATGCTGGTGGCCCTGCTGCTCTGGTTTCTCCTGGCGCGAACCCGGCTGGGCATGCGGATCCGTGCCGGTGCCTCAAACCGTGAGATGATTGCTGCTCTCGGAGTCAATATCAAGATTCTCTACACGCTGGTTTTCGGCCTCGGCACCCTGCTCGCCGGACTTGCTGGAGTGATGGCCGGCCCCATCCTTGCCGTTGAATCGGGAATGGGCGAGAGTATTCTCATCCTCACCTTTGTTGTCATCGTCATCGGCGGCATCGGCTCCATCCGTGGTGCAGTGATCGGAGCACTGTTGGTGGGCATGGTGGACACCCTGGGCCGTGCCTTTCTACCGGCGCTGTTTCGGCTGTTCCTTCCCGGTGCCCATGCCGACGGAGCCGCCGCCTCCCTGGCAGCCATTTCCATCTATATGTTGATGGCAGCCATCCTACTCTGGCGCCCCAGAGGCCTCTTTCCCGCCTAACCATCATGGCTTCGATTGCACGAAAAACCGCAGTGCTGCTGCCCATTTTTGTCTTTCTGGCCGCCTTGCCTCTACTGGCCGCCTACCTCGACAATCCCTATCTGCTCTCCCTTTTCAGTCGTATCTTGATCTTTGCCATTGCCGCGGTCAGCCTTGACCTGCTGCTCGGGTATGGTGGTCTGGTGAGCCTTGGCCATGCCGCTTTTGTCGGCGTAGGCGCCTACACAGTGGGTATCCTGTTCCACCACACCACCATTGGTGAGCCTCTGCTGGGTATCTTTGCCGGCAGTGAAAACGCCCTGATCACTCTGCCGCTGGCCGTGCTGGCTGCTGCCGGATTTGCCCTGGTGATCGGTGCCATGTGCCTGCGCACCAGCGGTATGCATTTCATCATGATCACCCTGGCTTTTGCCCAGATGCTCTACTACACCGCCATTGGTCTCGAGCAGTACGGGGGCGACGACGGCCTGCCTCTGTATGCCAGAAATACGTTTCCAGGCCTGGACACCAACAACGACCTCTCTTTCTATTATCTCTGCCTGGTTTCGTTGCTCCTCATCCTTTTCCTCGCCCACCGGATGGTGCATTCCAGGTTCGGGCTCATTATCCGGGGGGCAAGTCATAATCCCGATCGTATCCAGACCCTCGGCGTCAATCCCTATACCCACCGATTGGTCTGCTTTGTCATTGCCGGTGCCGGTGCCGGCCTGGCCGGAGCACTGCTGGCCAACCAGTCAACCTACATCAGTCCGGGCCTGTTTCACTGGACACTCTCCGGTGAACTGATGGTCATGGTTCTGCTGGGCGGACTTGGTACTCTTTTTGGTCCAGTGCTGGGTGCCGCCGCCTTCCTCCTGCTCGAGGAGGTCCTGGCCATGTACACCGAACACTGGATGTTTTACCTGGGCCCCGTGCTGGTGGTTGTGGTCATTTTTGCCAGAAAAGGCCTGTATGGTCTGCTTATCGGCTCAGGAAAAAACCATGACTGATCATATCCTTGAAGTACGCAACCTGCGCAAATCCTTTGGTGCCCTGCTGGCAAGCAATAACCTGTCCTTTTCCGTCAGGCGCGGCGATGTACACGCCCTTATAGGTCCCAACGGTGCTGGCAAGACCACCCTGGTCAACCAGATCAGCGGTTTCATCCGCCCGGATTCGGGGAGTATTCTGTTCGAAAAAACCGATATTGTCGCCATGCCTGCGCACCGCCGGGCAGCCATGGGCCTGGGACGATCTTTTCAAATCACTTCGATCTTTGACCATCTCACCGTAGCCGAGAACCTGACCCTGGCCATCCTCGCTCACAGCGGTCATACCTTCCGCTTCTGGCGCCATTGCCTGCGCATACCACTTGTGCAGCAGACCCTGCCAAGCACCCTGGAGCGGGTCGACCTCGACCATCGGGCCAACCTGCCGGCGCGCCATCTTTCCCATGGCGAAAAGAAACAGCTTGAAGTAGGCATGGCCCTTGCCGGCAATCCCAAACTACTTATTCTTGATGAACCCATGGCTGGCATGGGTCCGGGTGGCACGGTGGAGATGTCAAAACTGATTCGCAAACTCAAGACAACCATGACCATTCTCCTGGTGGAACACGATATGGCCGCTGTCTTTGCCCTGGCAGATCGCATAACAGTTCTTGTCTACGGAACTGCAATTGCCAACGGCACGCCGGATGAAATCCGCACCGATCCCGAGGTCCGTTCGGCCTACCTCGGCGAGGAGGGATAACATGCTTCAAGTTGAAGCAATCAACACCTTTTATGGTTCCAACCAGGCTTTGTACGATGTTTCTCTCCACATCGGTACCAAAGAAGTGGTCACCCTGCTCGGCCGGAACGGGATGGGGAAAAGCACGACCGTTAAATCGATCATGGGCATGCAGCCGGTACGTTCAGGCCACATCATTTTTTCCGGCAAAAATATCGAAAAATCTGCCAGCTACGAGATAGCTCGATTGGGCATCGGCTTGGTTCCTGAAGGCCGGCAGATCTTTCCTAACCTGACGACTCTCGAAAACCTGGTGGTGAGTGCCACCCAGGGAAGAAACAATGGGCTGCGCTTTACTCTCGACGATGTACTCTCCCTGTTTCCTCGTCTGGGTGAACGTTTACGGCATTTGGGCTGTCAACTTTCCGGGGGGGAACAACAGATGCTCGCCGTCGGCCGGGCCCTGATGACTAATCCACGCCTGCTTATCCTTGATGAAGCAACCGAAGGGCTGGCACCTCTGGTCCGCAGGGATATCTGGCGGGTACTGGAAATCCTCAAGGACAAGGGGTTGGCCATTCTGGTTATCGATAAAAATCTCGATGCTCTGCTTGGTATCGCCGATCGGCACTACATTATGGAAAAAGG
>SKJK01000088.1 GCA_007121995.1 Desulfobulbaceae bacterium | reverse complement strand
GACATCCCTGAGGACTACTATCATCTCGTTCCCATGACCAAAATCATCGGCGGCATGACCATCACCATCGAGGTCCATCGCAACCTGCTGCCGTACCATCGTCAGTACCCGCCCTGGCCGCTGGCGCGATCCTGGGGGAATGGGTGGGATTTTACCATCGAAGATGTTCCTGTCCGGACCCTCGCCTTGGAGGACATGCTTCTGCACGTATCCCTGCACGGCCTGCAGGCACCGCTCACCTACGAGCCTTTTCGGTTCATCCATGTCGCTGATGTTATCAGTCTGGTGGAAAATCACCAGGACGACATTGACTGGCAGGTTGTGCAGACGCATTTTCCCGCGGGAAAAAACCTCATCACCTGTCTCCATTGGCTGACGCCTTGGTCTGAGAATGTTATCGTCAAATTGGGGTTGAACCCCGGCCGACGCCCGTGGGGAGTAGGCCAGCCGTATTCCGGCTGGCCTTTGCATCGGTTGCGGGATGCGCGCATCCAGAAGTTACCAGGGCTTGCCTGGAACACCTTGCTGCCTTCCCTGTGGTGGTTGCGGATGTATTATAGCCGTGGTCCCGGCCGGCCTTCACTGCGGGCACGGTGGATCGACCATCCCCGCCTGCTGCTCCAATGGATCAAGGCGTATGGAGTACATTGTATCCGCAGCAGGAGATGGAGAAAAACATGAACCAGACCCTGTTGCCTCTGGTCCCGGATTCCGGCATCATCAGGTGATAATACCCTGCTTGAAACGAGAATCTTAAGGGGCTTTTATCTTGTTTTGTGAAGAATCAGATAACCTTGAGTTTCACCCAAACCGGGGTGGCACCAAGTTTTGCCGCGATATTGGGATGACGTTTCCTCGGGTCGCGTTCGCCGGATTTCTCAGGGTTGTATTTTGGGCCTGACGAATTCATCTGCATCTTAGTACTGTTAGAGACGGAAAACTTTGATCCATCGGAGAATTTGAACTCCAAGCGGCGCGGTTTATCGTCGATCCACCGTGGTAACGGGAATTTACGATGCCAAGGCTTGTAGTCGCCGCCGTGAATTCTGGTCCACCAGGTGCGGTCTCTGCTTTCACTATTTGCTTTGGGGTCGCCTTCCCAGTTGATTCTGATCCACTCCTCCTCTTCGGTATCCAATGCGCTTGTCGTGGCGTGAACGGGTAATGCTCCGAATTCTACCAAGGGGGTCGACCATCTTGTTGGGAGCACACTCAAACCAACCAGTGCAGTGGTTCCAATAGCGATTTTTTTGATCACTTCCCGACGTCTTTGGTCTTCAACCTGGGTGACAATCGGTTGTTCAATGTTTTTCGATGTCTTGCTGGTATCGGTTTGCGGGGTGTTGTCTGTCGTATGATGTGGCATAGGTAGTCTCATCATGTTAGGGTTAACAGGACTCGTTAAAAACAACTGAAGAAAGATACTTGGTTTGTTGTAAAGTGCAATGAAAATGGAGGCTAAGGCCCAAAAGGGGAAATATTTAGTCGTGATTTGAACGCTCAGTGTATTTTTGTAGGTAAAAAAAGTGCAAAAAGTAGAATCCGACGGGAACAGCCTCTTGAGTCCAACAGATCTTCCTTCTCTTTGTGAATATACGACAAAAGTTTAAGGATTTTTTCACAAACAACAAAGCTGACGCACGCACGCTCATGGATCCAGATTCTCATCTAAAGGAAGCGCCGGTTCAACCACCTCAGGGAACACCTCGATAACGTGCTCCTCAATTCCCCAGCCAGTGACAACCTCGCGGAGATGTTCGCTTGGCACAAATATGCGACTGGCGCCGTGGGCAACAAACATCTCTATCATACTACACAATTTTATTCGTAACCTCGGATAGTTGTCCAGGGCAGGTTCACTCGAAACCGAGGTTGCCTCCTCCAGTGGCGGCCTTCTTTGGTCACGGCAATAATCATCCATGATACTGAGCAGATATTTCTTGCATCGCAATCGGCAGGCCAGATATGCAGTCAGGCCCTGACCGGCTGCTCCCCGCACACAAACTACTTCGGCCCAGCCGGCCTGCCGCCACACTTCCTTGAAAAATTGAATGGGCCGTTTGAGGGTATCGAGTTTTCTGCGCATCCGGGACATCTCTTCTGCTTCTTCTTCCTTATCTGCTCGGGCATACATCACCGACCTGAACTCAACTTCGGTTGTGGAAAGTCCTATTTCTTTCCGCAGAAATCGATAATACAGCACCAGGTTGTCCTTGTCCGGCCTGTAGCCGGCCAGCAGAATTTTTTTGTATCTATTGCCGTTCAAAACTCTTATTTCCCTGTCGCGAAAGATCCATCGGTAGAGAAAATAGTTCATGACCGCCAAAGAGGCTGCCATGATAATTTGGGCCAACAGGTACCAGACCAGGAACACTTCGACCAGCATGTACATACCCACCGCATTCAATACCAGTCCGAAGACACCGACCAGGAAATAGATGGCCATCTGCCCGGTCATCCTATCCCGGCCGGTATCGGCGAAGGTCCAGAATTTCTGCAGAGAAAAACTGACCAGGTAGGCCATAACAAAGGAGATGCTCGCAGCCGGCACAATCGGCAGATGGATCAGGCCATGAAGGACAAACAGGGCGCCCAGATTCGTCATCGCCGCCAACGAACCGGAGATGAGAAATTTCAGATATTTTTTTCTTTGCAGAATCCCGATGTAAATATTTTTCAAATGTATGATGGTTCAATAATTCCAAGCGTTTGATCTATCTCGGCACATGACTTGGAAAAACTGTGTCGATAGATGTTCTTTTCAGGGCAAGACTGGTGGAGTTGCGCCTTTCATCTTGTTTCCTTTACCACCTTCCGGATCGGTCCAGATGGCGGTATTGAGGCGATAAGCCATGGCTTTGACGGATGTACCGGCCTCGGCGGAAAGGACAACATCTCGGCCGGTAATATAGGTGACCCCTTCGATCTGTGACGCCTTGGTATCAATCAGTTCAATTCGGCGTTTGTTTCCTTTCAGGAAGTCATGTCCCTCGAAATCAAACAGTAACCAGAGAAAGGGGAGGTATTCTTTGCGAACACGCATATACCCTGTCAGGATGACCTCGTTGTGTGTTGTATTGTAATCAGCTCCGGTCACCAGGCCCGCACTGTTGAAGTGGCCCTGCTGCTCAGCGATCCAATTTCCCGGTTTTTTGGGAATGCGGTACAGGTTGGTCCGGCCGTCTCCCCTGTTTTTGCTGAACAGATACAGGAAATTTCCGGCGGCGATCATGGCCTCGCAGTCGAAATTATGGGTGCGGGATGGTGCAAAGCTCACCTGGTCAGGATATCTGAATCGAATGATTTCAGCCTCAACTTCTGCATCTCCTTTCTTCGGCAGGGCGGCAAGGGGAACCTTGTAGACCGCCAGGTTGGTTCTTGTACCATCGTTATTCCCGAAATCACCGACATAAAGATAGGTGTCGTCGCTGGCAATATCTTCCCAGTCATGGTTGCGCACATTATTCAGGCGAACCCGCTGGGTCACAGTTCCGTTGGTCCTGTCGATCGCATACAGCACCGGTTCCCCACTACTGTCATTAAAGGTCCATAAACGGGTATCGAAAAAGAGAAGGCCCGAGGTTTCATGGACCTCATCGGGAAGTTCAAAGACAAAAGACGGAGCATGGGTGGTGATCGGATAGACACAGCTGCCATCGTTTCGTTCAGCAGCGGGTTCATAATTTGCCGCCAGGGGATCGGAGCAGCCGGCGAGTGGACCGGCAGTCGAGGAAGAAGCTGTCAGGAGTATCGCCACCGCCAGCAGCACGGGCAGAAGAGTGGGGCAAATAGGCAATACGGAAGGAGTATGCACGGGCACTATTTCCTCCCGCCACGATCAGTCATCCACGGAAGGAACGAGCTGCTCCTTGCCGGCTGGGACGATTTCAATGTGCATCTCCCGCTCCACGACCAGATCAAGAGAGGGAGAGATTCGCCTTTCACCGTTGACAATCCAGTGGAGCGGCTTCTTGTTGCCGTCGGCTGGGACAATCCGAATATTCTGCCCCTGAAAATAAAACCCATCGTAGTCACCACTGTAAGGATATCCATCGACCATCAGGTCGTAGTCGCCACTGTTGAGCACCCTGCAGGCGAAAGGGCCCTGCAGGTCAAAATGGTGGCTCATGTCTTCTCTGACCTTCCGGCGGCGATTGTCTATGAATTCGGTCAACATGGCCACATATTCCTCATGGGGCTCTCCGAAGCCGCGCATCATCTCCTCATAATACCGGACACGCTCATGGAGAAAGGCGTCGGTGAGACGGTGATTGAGGATCTCGGTGAAAAGACTCAGGGCGTAGGTGCGGTAGGAAGGACTTTCGTCGACCAGGCGGCTGAAGAGCTTGGTGCGGTCACAGTGATGCCTGTCTCGATAAATGATGCTGATACTTTCCTGCTCCCAGTTGGGTCGATCGATCCTGTAGGTGTTCGCCCGCCAGTCCCAGAAACTGTGGTCCATATCCCAGTTGAGATAACGGACCCTGGCATCGGGATCATTCTTGTCGACAAAGGCCACACCCTGGCAGTAGTCAGTGGTGCCGTTGAACACCCAGGAGAAGACATGGCGGGTGATGTTGTCCATGTCGATGGACGAAGAGACCCGTTCAAAGCTGAAGGTTTCCCGGGCGTTGATATAGGTCCACATCCTGCGGATGAATTCGACTTCATCGGCATGGGGAATAGTTCCCCGCCATTTGTAGAACATGTAATCGAGGTCGTCTCCATCACCCATGCGCTGATCCCATTGCCGTCGACTGAGGTGCTCGGTGACATAAGCCATCCCCTGGGAAACGCCGTTGAGATATACTTCGGTCAGGCGGGTTTGCGGGGCCAGACAGCCGATCTGTTCCGAGATGTCATAGGCCAGCGGGTTGTTCATCGGTTGGTCGGGAGGCCAATCGGCGATCTGCACCACCAGTGTTCTGATAGGAAAACCAGTCTGCAGCATGACACCGTCCGGGACCTCTTGCATACCGTATCTTTTCCTGAAATACAGACGATAGCTCTGGAAGGGCTGCGTGAGTCGCCGTTTACCGCCGTGGATGCGCAATCCCGCTGCTGAAAAAAACTGCATCTCGCCGTTGACGATGAAAGAGACTTCCGCGGCACGTTCCCACTCCCGGCCCTTGTACGCACGATTGGCGATGATGCCCCGTTCCGGGTCATAGAGGGCTTCAGGCGACAGTTGAATGGCGAGAATGGGCCAGTCGCCTTTGTGGGGAACACCATCAGGAAAAAAATGCGACACGGTGATAGGGGTACTGCTGGGCTGTACCTGGTACAGATATTGATCAATCTTCCTTTTTTTCTGGAAAGGGATAACTTCGAGATCAGGTTGTGCGGCGACCCATGCCTCATTGACCTCGGTGGGAACAAAACGAATACCGTCGTTATCGACCAGCCGCACTAACCCTAATTCCTTGATTAATCTTCCCTTTTCTCCGTAATTGAGCATTCCGGTGTGCACCTGATCGGTCTGCAGGGACTGTTGCAGTTCCGCAAAGAAAGGTGACCGCTCGAAAAACAGACAGACAAGCGCAAAGAGGAGGAAAAGCAGGGGCAGCCATAATCGGGTAAGCATTCTCGTAGGCATGAGACTTACACTTCTCCAGAACGATGAAACTGGATATGAACCGAGGAAATGGCAGCGCAACTCTTCCGCAGGAGAGACGCCAACTGATCAACGCGTTCACCGGTACCGCCGGCAAAGGTGAAACGATACCGGCGAGACGTGCCGCTGTCGATGACACTGACCAATTGAACGCTGTCGAGTCGGTTTTTGAGGATGGCGAGTATCCCAGCGCTGCCCTCACCTTGATTCTCCGCCGATGTTTCGACGATGATATTGCCCCGCAGCCGGCTTCCTTTGAGCAATCGTTGGCACAGAACAGCAAAGAGTATCAATCCGGCACCAAGAGCCG
>SKJK01000155.1 GCA_007121995.1 Desulfobulbaceae bacterium | reverse complement strand
CGCCGAGCAAGATCGTTATACCACTCCACCCCGCGTTCAGCGGAGTTTACGAGCTCAAAGATTACACTGGTTCTGAACCCCAATTCGTCCAGCCGCTGGAGACACTGCCAGTGGGTTGCGGGGCGGTCGCTGGATACACTGACGATTTCGTACAAGAATACGTGCAGTGGCCGTTCAGCTGTGATTTTCGGATTGAGTTGACGCAGGCTGCCGGCCGCCGCATTGCGGGGGTTTGCGAAGGTCTTGTGACCTTTTTCCTCCTGGCTGCGGTTCAACGTTTTAAACTCTTCTTTCTCCATGATCACCTCTCCGCGCACCACCAGGTGGCGCGGTGTAGCTCCATTATTCCTTAAACGCAAGGGGATCTCGGGGATCGTCTTGATGTTTGCGAGCACATCTTCCCCTGTTGCACCGTTGCCGCGGGTTCCCGCTGCTGTCAGGGACCCGTTCTCATAGACAAGCTCAATACTGAGTCCGTCGAATTTGGGTTCGGCAACAAGCTCCACTGTTTCACGGTCGAGCTTTTTCTTGACAGTATCCAGAAAATGTCTGAACTCATCCTCTGTTTGTACGGCGCGCAGGCTCAGCATTGGCACCTCATGCTGAACAGTACCCATCATATTTTTTGGCTCAGCTCCCACTCGCTGGGTAGGGCTGTCCTTTGTGACCAGATCAGGATACTCAGACTCTATTTCTTCAAGTCTTTTTTTTAGCCTGTCGTACTCGGCATCGGTGATCTCGGGATCGTCCCTGACATAGTAGAGATGGTTATGACGGTTCAGTTCATCCCGCAATGCTTCGGCACGCTTGCGGGCCTCTTTTTTGGTCAGTGCCGACAATGCTTGCGTATCTCTTTCAGCAACCATTTCGTCAATTTTTCAATTCCTTGCGCAGATCGGTCAGATTGAGAGTGTTCAAAACATTTCCGGAGGTAAGCCAACCCCGCCGTGCCACAGCCACTCCGTACTCCATCAGTGCGAGATCGGACGTGGAGTGGGCATCAGAACAGATAGTCAGCTTCACACCGGTTGCGGCCGCATGGCGGGCATGGTTGGCAGGCAGGTCCATACGGTCGGGTTCGGCATTGATCTCGAGACAGACATTGTTCTTCCGGCAGGCCTCGAAAACTGCATCGATATCGACAGCAATTGGATCGCGCCGGCCAAGCATCCTACCCAAAGGGTGTCCAATGCAATCGACAACACCGCTTTCGATCACCTTGACAATGCGGTCGGTCATTTTCTTCTCATCAAGATCAAAATAGGAATGGATGCTGGCACAAACCCAGTCAAGATCGGCCAGGACATTCTCCGATATATCCAGGGATCCATCCTTCAATATATCGACCTCGACCCCGGCCAAGAGCCAGAAGTTGTCCAGATCTGCGTCGACCTTACGAATGGCGTCGGCATGTTTGCGAAGTCGATCGTCATCGAGTCCTCTAGCTATGCGAACAGCTTTGGAATGGTCAGTTATGGCAAGATATTTATACCCCTGTTCCCGATCGGCTACGGCCATTTCGCGAATAGTATTGTGGCCATCGGTGGCATTGGTGTGGGCGTGGAAATCGCCGTTTATGTCGCCGGCTTCAATAAGATCCGGCAGTGTTCCCGTGCGGGCTGCTTCCAGTTCATCATTGTCTTCGCGCAGTTCAGGGGGAATATAATCGCATCCCAATCGAGAATAGATATCCTCTTCGCTCTTCCCCGCCAGCAGTTTTTCGCCGCTGAACATTCCATACTCGTTCAATTTCCAGCCTTTCTTGCGGGCAATCTTGCGCAGGGCTATATTGTGGCTCCTGGAACCGGTGAAGTAGAGCAGCGCGGCCCCGAAGGAACGTTCTGCAAAGAAACGGAAGTCAACCTGCAGACCGGCTTTCAGGGTGACACTGATCTTCTCTTTGCCCTCTCCGATCACATGCTCAATCTCCGTATAATCGAGAATCTCCCTTCCCGCCTGCTCGCGATCAACCGCCGAGATCAGGATGTCGAGATCGCCAATAGTCTCCTTCCGACGGCGGAAGCTGCCTGCCACCTCCCAGCGATCAATCGATTCCAGATCTTTGAGATAACGTGCAATCGACTCGGCGAATTCGGATGCCTCCTTGAGCAGAATCCGTCCCGATGTGGCCCCGATTGTCTTGATCCCCTGCAGTATCTTCTTCTCCGTTTTCTCACCAAATCCTTCCAGATTGCGGATGCGTTGATTTTCGCAGGCCTCCTTCAGCTCAGCAATACTGGAGATATCAAGTTCATCGTACAGATCCTTCACTTTGCGGGGGCCCAGACCGGGGATCTTCATTAGATCCGGGAGTCCGGTCGGGATTTGATTGCGGAGCATCTTCAGTTTTCGGCAGCTACCCGTATCCAGTATCTCTATGATTTTTTTCGCTATACTCTCGCCGATATCCGGTATGGACTTCAGATCCTCGCCTTCCTCCGCCATATCTTCGATCCGCTGCGTAAAGCCACGCACAGCTTGAGCCGCATTACGGTAGGATCGCACCCGAAAAGCATTGTCCCTCTTCAGTTCCAAGAGATCTGCGATTTCGTCCAACACCTCCGCGATTCTCACATTTTCCATAATACTTCCCACTTCTTGCCTTTGTCATCGCCAAGAAGAACAAGCAGGCAAATAAAGCTGTAAACTGTCTTCGCCACTATGCACGACTGACTGATCGTGCACATACGGGGTACTGGTAAGGGGTAAGGTTATTGTTGCGGATCGATCGGCATTTATGCCCGAACGATCCGCAACATGTTAGTAGCCGGCTTCTTCTATCGTCTCTCCTACTACATCTGTTGTCTCATCGACCTTTTCCTTGGTTTGTTCAACCGCCTGATCAACCTGTTGCCCTGCTCTTTCGGCAGGCCCTTCTTGTTTGCAGGCGCTCAGGCCCAGAATCAAAGCCAGCAAAAAGACCGCCAAAAAACCCTTGGAGAACATGTTCATTTTCATCACCTCTTACGGTTAAATTTTTCCCAGAACAGGATTAACACAATAATAAGAATAAGCCCGACCGTACCGCTCGGGGCATATCCCCATTACCGACTTTGGGGCCAGGTTGGGATAGCCCCTATTAAGACAAGGAGTAATGCTATGAGGAGTAATGTACCCAGTGACATTTCACCCTCCTATTATCTTGCGGTTACATTGCAACCACTCGGGTGCCTTGTTCAACTGCATGTGGTGCAACTTGCTTGCCTTGGCCCAGGAATTGATCCACAAGACACCCTCTCGTCATTACAGTTGCGCCCGTTTGAGTAATTGAGCGTTGATCGCCACTATTACCGTGCTTGCCGACATGAGTACTGCGCCTATCGCCGGCGTCAACAAGATGCCCCAAGCGGCCAGCACGCCAGCGGCCAGGGGAATGGCAAAGATATTATATCCGGCTGCCCACCAGAGGTTCTGCAGCATCTTGCGGTAAGTGGCGCTGGATAAAGAAATGATCCGAGGAATATCGCGAGGATCGGATCGCACCAGGACGATGTGCCCGGCTTCCACGGCGACGTCGGTGCCTGCGCCGATGGCGATTCCGATATCGGCAGTTGCCAGGGCAGGGGCATCGTTGACCCCATCGCCCACCATCGCCACCTTCTTCCCCTGTCTTTGCAATTCCTGCACTTTAGACGCTTTGTCCTCGGGAAGCACCTGCGCGAACACTGTATCGATGTGTAGTTCTGTAGCAACGGCATCTGCCACTGCCTGGGCGTCGCCAGTGAGCATGGCCACTTCAATGCCCCGGTCGTGCAACGCACGAATCGCTTCACGACTTTCCTCCCTAATGGCGTCCGCAACAGCGAAGATCGCCAAGGCTTTTCCGTTCCGAATCAGGTAGATGGCGGTCTGTCCTCGATTAGTCGCTTCCTCGACTGCTTGTTGCAGCGATTCCGGCACCAGTGCGTCCTCGGCCTTCAGGAGCGCGGGACCACCCATGTGATATTCAGTTCCATCGACCGAAGCGGTGACCCCCTTACCTGTTATTGCCTGAAAGTTGTCCGCTGTCGGCACGTTCAGCTTCCGTTCTTTCGCAGTCATCACGATACCTCGGGCCACGGGATGTTCGGACTCTGATTCAACTGCTGCCCCAATTCGCAGCAACTCCTCTTCCGATTCGCCTTTGGCCACGGATATCTCCACCACGCGAAACTCACCCAGGGTGAGTGTTCCTGTCTTGTCGAAGATCACGGTGTCCAGATGCCTCGCCTCCTCCAGACCTCGCCGGTCTCGCACGAGGAGGCCGTTTCGTGCTCCCAGGGTGGTGGAAATAGCTACAACCAAGGGCACGGCCAGGCCGAGAGCGTGAGGACATGCGATGACCAGGACCGTCACCACCCGGATAATTGAAAAGTCTAGAGCTGCACCGAGAAACTGCCAAGCCACGAAGGTAAAAACAGCGGCGAAAATGGCCACGCCGGTCAAGATCTGAGCAGCACGATCAGCCAGGTGCTGTGACTTGGATTTAGATTTTTGTGCTTCAGCCACAAGCCGCATGATACCGGAGAGCTTGGTGTTGTCCCCTGTACCTGTGACTTCAATACGCAACGAACCCTCTCCGTTGATGGTGGCGGCGATGACCTGGTCGCCTTCTTTTTTCTTCGCTGGGCGTGACTCCCCGGTGAGCATTGCTTCGTTGAGGGAACTTTCACCTTTTTGAATCACACCGTCCACAGGCACGCGCTCTCCGGGACGAACCAACACGGTGTCTCCCTCGCGCAGCTCGTTGATGGGTACCGTTTCCTCACCTTGTTCCGCCACGCGGGTTGCGGTATCAGGCAGGAGTTTTGCGAGCTCCTGGAGCGCTCCCTGAGCCTGTGAAATTGAACGCATCTCAATCCAATGCCCCAAAAGCATGATTGTCACCAAGGTGGCCAGCTCCCACCAAAGCGCTTCCGCGGGGATGAATCCGAGCTCTACGACCCACGAGAAAGCGAAAGCTACGATGATGGCCAGCGAGATCAGGGTCATCATGCCCGGCAAGCGATCCTTCAACTCACGCCATGCTCCCTTGAGGAACACCAAGCCGCCGTAGAAGAAAATCACCGTGCTCAATACCGGTGCTATCCAGCCCGAGCCGGTGAATTCAGGTGCCTGGTAACTCAGCAGTTGCTGAATGTGTACCGACCAGAATACAACCGGAACCGTAAGAATGAAGGAGAGCCAGAACTTATCCCGAAACATCTTCGGACTGTGCCCCTCATGCTTGTCGTGTCCGCTCGATTCCGTATGCTTCCCGTGGTCATCGTGTGCATCAGCCCCATGGCCATTATTCTGATGAGAATCGCTTTTGCTCATAGTTACATGTCTTGCATTGTATCTATTGCTGTCATCAAGGGTAAGCACTTCCCTCGGTCTTTTGCCAGATTTACATTTGCCTTGAAAAATTGGTTTCAACTATACACCATGATTGATCGGCTGGTTTATGTGGTAGTACGAAGCCAGACAATCGTGCAACGAGTGCTGAAGTTGGTTGAAGTTCGATGGTAATCAGAAAGTCTTGTGGCCTTATAGGAAAAAGTATTAGAATCTTTTGTCAACTAGAGGTAACAACTTCCCCTATTTTTCCTCTTTGCATTGCAAAGTCGCAGTTTTTTTATTTGTACCGAGAGTTAAACAATATTTGAAATATTGTTTAAGTATTTGTTCCGATTGGAATATTATGCTTTCCATAATCCGTGAATATTGCAATACTCGCGAGCGGAAACCTCGGTGGCATCAATCATGAAAGTCGCTTCCGGTGTCTCACCGGGATTTAAAAACTGAAAATAGTTTTTGCTGTCAGCAATTAATTCGATCCATTCGATATAATGTTTTTCTTCCATTGGATGAGGATCGCTGCCCACCTTTACCTTGAAACCTCCTGAAATTTTCTCAATGACAGGGACATGTTTTTCTTTGGCCGCATCCACGGTATTTGCTGTCATCAGCACCATATTTTCGCCGCAACAGACAAGTTCACCGTCACCGCCATGCAGGACCATTACGATGTTGCCACAGGTATTGCACTT
>SKJK01000283.1 GCA_007121995.1 Desulfobulbaceae bacterium | reverse complement strand
GCCTGTTCTTTGTCTTGAACCCGTGGGAAAAAGACTGTAAACACTGTTCCTTTGCCCACCTCCGATTGAACATCGATAACTCCGTCATGGGAAACAATAATACCATGGAGAACAGCAAGCCCCATGCCTGAACCCTCTCCGACATCGCGGGTAGTGAAAAAAGGATCAAAAATTCGTTCAAGCATTTCAGCGGGAATGCCCTTGCCCGTATCCTTGACTGTAAGTACGATATACCTGCCTGGGGTCAGTTTGTGATAGCGAAGCTCTTCGCCCTTGCCAGACTCGATTTCCCGCAAAGAAATTTCAATGATCCCTCCGGTCCGGCTGTCAATGGCCTGGGCAGCATTGGTGCACAGGTTCATCAACACCTGCTGGATCTGCACCGGGTCAGCATGAATCATACCAAGGTCATTGGCCACCGAAATTTTGAGTTCTATGGTCGCCGGCAAGGAAGCTCGCAACAATCGACAGGCCTCCTTGACCACCGGTCCAAGCAGAAGATTTTGTCGCTGGTTGGAGGATTGACGGCTAAAGGCTAGAATCTGGCTGACCAGGTCCCTGGCCCTGTTACCGGCCCGCTTGATGGCCTGAACATGCTCGACTATCTCCTCAGGGGTAACGGGAGGTCCGATAGTCAGGGTGTCTGCCGTTTTTTTGGTGGGCAGCCTGTAGAGCAGCAAATCGGCATTTCCAAGGACAGCCCCGAGAATATTGTTGAAATCATGGGCAATGCCTCCGGCCAACGTGGCGATGGCCTCCAGTTTATAAGCGTGGATCAGTCGCTTTTCCAGGTTGCGCTGATGGCTGATATCCTTGGCTGTATAGACATACCCGACAATCTCTTGATCGCGAATAATCGGGGAACAGGAAATTGAAAAGGTGCGACCAAGAAAGCGATGATAGATCTCCTGACGCACAGGTTTCTGTTCCCGACGAACAGTCAGCACGGGGCAGAGCCGACAAAGGGACTCGATACCTGCAAACAGCTGATGGCAGGTCTTTCCTTCGATGGAGGTACCATCTGCGGAAAGGAGATCAATGGCGGCACGGTTGCTTTTGATAATGAAAAGGTTTTGATCGAGAATGACAACCGGATCCAGAATAGCGTCAAAGGTGAGGCGCCACTCTTCAGCTGGCAATTCGCTTGTACCTTGCTCCCCAGTGGGAATCGAATCCGGTTTCGGAGCTGTGGGTTTGGTCGTATCACCCTGCCCTGCAAGGGTACGCAATCGAGGACGGATGCTGCCTTGATAGAGAACAATGGTGACCGCCGCGTATCCGGCCAGAAGAAGACAGAGAACCGTCAATACGGTGATAATCATTTGTTGGTACCACTAAGCAGAGGGGAGCATTGCCTGAAAACTCTTTCCCGGAAAAAAGCTATCATAGCCCGACGACGGCCAAAAATACGTGCCTGTTCAGGAATCAGGTCGGAGATAGTATGACGCATGATCGACATTTTATATTCTATATTAGGGGCAAACCTGTTGTCCAGATACCATGCGTAAAAAAGACCAAAAAACAAACCTGGCGGTGTAAAACCCTCATGTAAGTTAATCGTCCGGGTATATAATCGTTCTTTGGGGCGCAGACTATGCATGCGCGACAATCGCAAGTAGCTATCAATGTCATCAGAAGTGAGAAAACTCACCAATTGCTCAGGCTCTGTCATTCGCAACTGATACATCCTGCCGACGAGATCCGTACCGGAACGGAGGTCGGTCATCTGTTTTTCCCGGGCATAATTTCCCAATAGTGACTGGCCCAGGGCGACCAGAAAAACCATTTCAAACCGGTTGAGATTTTCCGCCTGGTCGCGGCGGATTTTGATACGTTGATCATTCGGATCATAAAAGGAGAAAACATTGTCCCATTGCTGACAGCGTTTCCACGATTCCGGGGCGACCAGAGTAATGCCGTGAATGAATTGCAGGTGCTCGGGGGGAATATCCGGATGCAACCAGATAATCTCAACAACCCTGTCCAGGAGCCACTTCCGCTCCGTTTCGTTCATTTTTACCATGTTGACGGATCCGGCGGGCATCAACTCGGTGCTCAGATAGTGAAGCAGGGAGCGGATTTTCTCATAACGCTGGCTGGGTGCGGGCCGGAGAGGATATTCCCTGCGGAAGGGGAAATCGGCATCGGGCAATGTTTCCCGGCGACTGGGCTGATTGAGAAACCCAGCCTGTTTCAGGGCCCAAAGGCCGCGGATAGCCGTTGCCAGAGCGTCAGGGTCGTGCTGAATAACTCCGCGTTGCCGCAGCAGATCTTCTGAAAATATCCTCCCTTCCACCGAACCGAAGCCAAAAGCACGAATGCGGCCACAATCAACATAGATCGGTGCTTTGTCCTCCAGAGCGTAGCGTTGGAGGATGGAACCCGGAATATCCCCCATGTCGATGGACACCACATGAGAAAAAAGATCATCAACCCCACCGGGAATATTGAGATGGTACGCCCTGATCAGGTCGGAAACATAAAATTTTCTCTCCGGCGCATCTCGGGTTGCATCGGTTTCACCCTTCTGGACCCAGATGTTGGCTACCAGTACTTTAAGAGCGGTTTGATTATTTCTGATCACTTCCGCCAGTCCCGGGATCTGGAGGATGGGAATGATTGACGTGTACAGGCTACCTGGTGCAAAAAGAATGATATCGGCCCGTTGGACCAGTTGCACGACCTCTGGTTGCAGAAAGGGAGGCCGGCTGAAATCCACCAACACCCGGTCTACGGGGTACCCGCGTCGGGCCCTGCTGGATTTATATTCACTGGTGACCAGAACACCATTACCATAAAGCATTTGCAACTGGGAAAGCGTGGTGGTGCAGGGTAGAACCGAATTAGGCTGCACGCCCAGTCGTGCCGACAGTTCCGCCAGTCCCCGGATGGTAGCGGTGCGAACAATCTGATGCGATGCCAGCAATTGGGAAGAGGAGAGTGAGGAATCCAACTGCTTGTAAATGGCTGATGCCAGGAGCAGGTTTCCCAGACACTGGGGGCGATAAAGAGTTGGATTGAGACGGACGTCGGTGTACAGTCGGTCGGTCAGTTCCGCTAGATACACGCGCAGGGAGGGAGGAAGATCTCCGGAGTGCAACCCCGTATCGGCAAGTAATTGCTGCCGAGAAACAGGACAGGAGATGAAACGGTAATTAAACAGGGTGTACAATGCCGCCGCTGTGCGCGCAGCTGTTGCAGCGTCAAGACCGTATTCCCTGACCAGATTCTCCCGGCGAATGGATGAGATCAGCACATGACGAAGATCACCCAGGGCGATGAGCGGCAAATCCTTCTGCAACTCACCGGTGGAACCTCCGTCATCGGTAATGCAAACCACCGAATGGACCAGGGGAAACACCTGCTTCAAACCGGTAAAAGGTTGCTCTGCCCAACTCATTCGCCGGGAATCGCCCCCGATTGCATTGGACAACCCGGTGCCGCCTCCGAATACTACGACTCGGATTCGACTCGTATCCAGGTTATTTATCTGGTTTTTCAGGGTATTGAACAGAGAAAAAACCGCTGGAGCAAGCGAGTCGGGAGCGCGGCCCATGAGGATAGCAATAATTTTTTCCGCCAAGCTGCTTTCGGGTAAAACATCAAGTACGGAAAACCCCTGCGAGGTCAGCTGCTGTAATTGGGATCTTAGATGCTGTTGTCCCCCCATATCCTGTGTTATGACTCCCTTTGGTACAAGGTTTGGTAATTCGCCGTCGCGCCTTGATTAAGAACAGAACATCTCCCCGGATCCGTGAAAAACAAGAGCCCCTCTGTCACGAATTTTTATTGTGAACGGACAGTTGCTACGGTCTTATAGAGTCGAGAGCAGCTGTTTCACCCTGAGAAGATCGTCAGAGGTATCGACCTCCACGGAATCGTGATCGGTCTGGACCACCCGGATAGTGTACCCATATTCAAGGGCACGGAGCTGCTCGAGCTTTTCGAAGCGCTCCCATTGCCCTTCGGGCAGACCGACAAAGGTAACGAGGAAACCTTTCCGGTAGGCATAAAAACCGAGATGTTTATAATACGTCGGCTGCACTCCTTCGGTAGGATCCCGCTGGAAAGGGATCGGGGATCGGGAAAAATAGAGCGCGTTATGATGGCAATCAAAAACTGTTTTAACATGATTGGGATCGCTGATTTCTTCTGCTCGGATAATTTTATAGATCAGGGTCGACATAGGCAGGGCGGGATCGTCAACAAGTGGACGGACGACCTGTTCGACTATCTCCGCCGGAAACAGGGGCTGATCGCCTTGGATATTGACAATGATCTCCTGATCAGAGACATCCAGCAACAGGGCAGCCTCCGCCAGCCTGTCGGTTCCGGTGGCATGATCGCTACGGGTCATAACCCAGGTGCCACCAAAGGAGGCCACGGCATCGGCAATTCGCTCGTCATCGGTTGCCACTACCACTCGGGAAAGAAGTTCGACCCGCAGAGCTCGCTCCACCACGTGCTGAATCATGGGCTTGCCGTTGATCAGCGCCAGAGGTTTGCCCTCAAAACGATTCGAATGATATCGCGCAGGAATAATAGCTGTGATTCCGGGATTTTTTGTGTTCATTGTCCATCCTGCCCACGGGTTTCAGAAAAAGCGGGAATGCGTTGCCTCACTTTCTCCTTTCATGATACAGTGCAGCCTGATAAAAGGCAATCAGCAAAAAAACCATCGACTTAGATCCTCGTCGCAATCGCTGACAATAGAGAAACATGGCAAACTACACAAGGACCCCCTCCGTGGTTTTTACAGCTGGACTTATTGGTACACCAACGGCAGGCACATGGAACCAGCCCAGCGAACCCGGAAACAGCCCGCCGCCATGAGACTGCACATGTCAGACACCTCGTCATCCCCTCCACCCGATTCGTCGATTGCCCTGTATATTGACCCCCGCTGTGCTTGCCAACACATCAGTGAACTGACCGGTATCTACGATCTACCACGCACCAATAATCGATTCCACCAGGGCCTGCTGCTCCGGCTCACTCCGAGTGGCCTGGAGTTGTGCCGAGCAGATGATCCGGAACTGGCCGGTGGCCTTCGGGTGGATTTCGAGGCACCGAGATTTCGGCGGCGATGGCTGCATCCAGGCAGAGAGTTATTGGTCCGGGCCGCAAAAGTTCATCGCCGTGCAGCCCCACTGATCATCGATGCCACCGCTGGGTTGGGCCGGGATGCCTTTCTACTCGCCGCTGCCGGGTACCGTGTCCATCTATTCGAGCGCCATCCCATTATTGCCGCTCTGCTGCGTGACGGTCTGCAACGGGCAGCTCGCTCACCGCGGATCGCAGCTATCACCGCCCGGATGCATCTGACCGTTGGTGATGTTGTCGATTTTTTCTCAACAACAAACGAACAACCCGAGGTGATTTATCTGGACCCAATGTTTCCGGAACGTTCCAAAACAGCCAAGGTTAAACAGGAACTGCGGCTGTTGCAGTTACTGCATGACCACGAAAATGACGCAGAGCAGCTGTTGCGGGCGGCGTTGGCGCTTCAGGCAAAAAAAGTCGTGGTCAAGCGACCACTCAAAGGATCTTTTCTGTTAACTCTTCCTCCGACCTATTCACTCAGAGGAAAAGCTGTCCGTTTTGATATCTATGTGGGGGCAATACAGGGTGTGCCACCGCTCTGATTCGCGCCGTTCTCGGACAGCGGCTCAAAGCGGTGTGTTTGCAGAAAAAAACATCAGGCTACATCCGGGCGGCAGCTTGCAGGGCATTCGTGGTGGTTGTTTTCATCTCTTCGCTCATCCGGACCGGCACCTGGTAGGTTAATGTCCGGTCCATGATCGCCGCCGAGGTTGGCAAGGCCTGCGAATCATAGACAACCCGGCGTTTGCCGTGAACCATTAACGGCCAACCGCTGTGGCAAAGGGTCTTGCCGGCAAGCAAATGCTCCCAGTTGGGATAATAATGCCAGGTATTTTCGCGCCAGTGCACCGCAGCGGCCCCGCTGTCACGTAGAACCTGCGCCACCGCAACGGCCTGCTCCTTGTCGGGGAGCATAAAGGTAAGAAAAGTG
>SKJK01000011.1 GCA_007121995.1 Desulfobulbaceae bacterium | reverse complement strand
CGTATCGGCGACCCGGTGGATGGATTGCACCCGGTTATGGACAAAAAAGAGCTGACCGTTTCGCTCCAGCTCCCGCAGGACCGCCTCACGGATGACCAGCTGGTCATACCGGGCCAGGAAGGTCTTGACCGAACGCCGCTCCCTGGGGGGAGAAGAGATCACCGAGAGGTCACGAATCCCCAATAACGACATCTGCAGCGTTCGCGGGATGGGGGTGGCGGTGAGGGTGAGGACATCGACGGTCGCTTTCAGTTTTTTAATCTTCTCTTTGTGCGCCACCCCGAACCGGTGCTCTTCGTCAACGATCAGCAGCCCGAGTTTATGAAAGCGGACATCCTTGGATAGGAGACGGTGGGTGCCAACCACCAGATCAATCCTGCCGGCGGCCAGCTCGGCGACCATTTCTTTTTGTTGGCTGGAGGACCTGAACCGGTTGAGCGAAGCAATGGTAACGGGAAATGAGGCAAAACGATCCCGGAAGGTGGCGGCATGCTGCTCGGCCAAGACGGTGGTCGGGACAAGAATTGCGACCTGGAACCCATCTTCAATAGCCTTGAACGCAGCCCGGGCGGCAACCTCGGTTTTACCGTAGCCGACATCACCGCAGACAAGCCGATCCATGGGTTGATCACGGGTAAGATCGTCGAGAGCGGCGTCGATGGCTTTGGCCTGACCACTGGTTTCGTCATAGGGAAACGATTCCTCCAACCGACGATACAGATCACCCGGGGGGGAAAAACGATGCCCCTGCTGCATGGCCCGGCGGGCATAGGTATCAAGCAGTTCCTGGGCAATCTTCCACACAGCCTCCTTGACCTTTTTCTTGGCCGTTTGCCAGCGCTGGGAGCCAAGGCTGTCGAGTTTCGGCGCCTGTTCAGTGAGCCCCTGGTAGCGACTGACCCAGTGAAGACGATCCACGGGAACATACAGTTTGTCGTCGCCACGAAAGGTGAGCAGCATAAAATCGCCTTGTTGACCGGATATCTCCATATTGACCAGCCCCTGAAAGAGACCGACACCATGATCCCGGTGCACCACGACATCCCCGGGGTTCAACTGCTCGATTTCGACCGGCTGACCTTCCGGCCGGACTCTTTTTCGGCGGCGACCAGTACCCAGTCTTTTCTCACCGAAAAGTTCCAGGGCGGAGAGAAAATGGATTTTTTCTTCGAGCAGATCAAATCCTTTCGACAGGGGGTGGGGAAAACAATGGACCTGGTCCTGACCGAGGCGAGCTGGCTCGTCACAGGGAGGATTATGCAGGACGGTCTGTATCTGATAATGGGCGAGCATGTCCCGTAAATGTTCGGCCTGTCGACCAGACCGACACGCAAGCACAATGGTCTCACCCTCCTGCCGCCATGTCTGGATGCGGTCGGCCAGAGGAGCGAGCAGACCACGTTTCCTGCGCTCCAGCTCAATTTCCTGGGTAAGCAGACTATGGTCACCGGATGAAACAGTCAGGGCCGGTGCGGGATGGTCAGGATCAGGAAGGCGAGAAAAGCGAGCCAGCAAAGAAACCTGGAGTAACTCTTCGAATTCCTTGCCGGTAACAAACAGATCATCCGGCGGTAGGCTCACTGCCCGCACAGCCGTCGCTTCGGCATAATTGGCCGCAATGCGATCGCGAACCAACTGCATTCGCTGCCGGATGGCCGGGGGATCGTTGAGGATCAGCGATGATCCGGGAGGAAGAAAATGAAAAAGGGACTGAAGCTGCGACCTGCCTCCGTACAGCAGAGGCAGCAAAAACTCCATCCCGGGAAATCGTTGACCGGAGGAAAATCGCTCCCGAATGGTTCGGTACTCGCCGGGCGACCATTGCAACTGATCCGCGGCGGTATCAAGGCCGGCCAGCATGGCTCGATTATCTTCGGAATCGGGGAACAGCAAATCAGACACCGGCAAGAGGACCACTTCTTCCAGCTGTTGTCGGGAGCGCTGAGAAATGGGATCAAAGAGCCGGATCGATTCTACTGTATCACCAAAAAAATCCAGCCGAAGAGGGCCATTTTTTTCACTGTCCAGTGATGGGGGGTAAATATCGATAATTCCGCCACGTACGGCCAGGTCGCCTTCCTGACGAACCAGGTCGCAAAGCTGGTAACCGGACACGGTCAGGGCAGTCACCAGTCTGTCCCGGTCAACCTCTTCACCGGCAATGACCAGTTCACAATGGCGGTTGAGGGCCCGGAGCGGCAGAATCCTGCGCAAAACAGCTTCCGCGGAGGTCAGGACAAGACAGGGTACGCTGCTGTCCTGGAGTTGATACAGCGTGGCCAGGCGGGTACAGACAGTGGCCGGATCCGGAGACAGTGGTGTATACGGTGGGATTTCGTAGCTTGGATAGAGCAGGACCGGCACCTCGGAAAAAAAAGCGATGTCCTGGGCCAGAGGCTCCAGTTGATCATCCGAGGGGACAAGACAACAGAGTGTACGCCCCAACGATGCCACCGCCCTGGCTAACAGCAGGGCGGTGGAGGCATCATTGAGGCCGAATATGTCGGGAGGCGGACTGTTTTCACGCAGCCGCGCAAGAATCGACTGCATGTCGTGCGGTCACATCAAGACTGGAACAGGAAAAAGGAGCCGGGTGGTCGGTTCAGAAGGTGCCGCCCATGCTGAAATCCCAGTTGGAGCTGTCCTCATCGTCTTTACGGTCGAGATTGTACCCCCATGCCAGACGAAGCGGACCCAGGGGAGAAAGCCAGAGGACACCGAAGCCGGCGGTACTTTTGTATTCGCCGAAATCCCAACTGTCATCCGAGGCATAGACATTACCGAAATCGGTAAAAATTTCCCCGTCCATACCCAGATCCTTGAGCAGCGGAAAGATAATAGACACATTACCGAACCACATCTTATCCCCTCCGATTCTCTCTCCGGTCTCCGGATCCAGCGGACTGATGCGAGTCGATCGGAAGCCGCGGATAGAGTTCATGCCACCCAGATAGAAGTTCTCGTAGACCGGCAATTTGTCGTCTTCGTTCTCAAACACTTGACCAGCAGCACCCCGGACATGAAAGACCGTGTTCCAGACCAGGGGAAAATACCAGGATGAAGAACCCTCGACCTTGGTAAACTGCGCATCGCCGCCAAGGGGGCCGCCGGCATAATTAACGCTGATCCGATTGCGCGAACCAGTGGTTGGAGAGAAAATTCTATCCCGAGTATCACGAATCAGGCCCAACTCAGCCGAACTGGTCAGGTTGATATCTTTGGATCGCAGGATGACGGAGGAGGCATTTTCGGCGATATCGGTCAGTTTGGTATCTACGAGGCTGTACCCGTAATAAATCCGCCAGGCTTCAAAGAACGGGTGTCCCAGGCGGAGGGCGCCACCGGTTGAATCTTTGGTATAATCGGTGTATTCGCGCTCCCAGTCGAACGCGTCAATGCTGCCGGAGACCTGCGAGTCGTAGAGTCGCGGGTTGGTGAAGTTGAGATTGTAGCGGGTGCTCTTGCTGCTGAGGTTGGCCGACAGCGACAGCCTGTTCCCGGTGCCAAATATATTATCCTCGGAAATCTGTCCCATGAACAGAAGATATTCAGATGAAGAATATCCAGCGCCAATGCTGAACTGACCGGTCGGTTGCTCCTTGACCTCGACCACTACATCCATCAGCTCTTCATTCATGGTCGGCCTGGGAATGATATTGACTTCTTCAAAAAAACGAAGCCGATTGAGTCGCTGATTGGAGGTACGGATAGCCTTGGAATCGAAGAGGCCGCCTTCCTCCATCTTGAGATCACGGCGGATGACATTATCTCGGGTGCGGGTGTTCCCCTGGATATCAATCCGGTTGAAATACACCAGAGAACCTTTATCGACCATGAGGACGATATTCACTCGGTTACCGGTGGCTGCCCGGTTTACTCTGGGAAAAATTTCCGTGAAGGCATATCCCTGTTCGGCGTACAGGTCGGTGAGGCGGGTGATATCGTCCCGCAGCACCTGCCGGTTGAGATACTCCTCTTTGCGGATTTCGAGCAGAGCGATCAGTTCATCCTGACTATGGATGAGATCGCCCTGGATGTCAACCGTACCGACCCGATACCGAGGCCCTTCTTCAATAGGGAAGGTGATAAAAAGCGCATCATCCTGCTGCTCGACGATGGGACTGCCTACTTTGGCCTCAATGAAACCCTGGTTATGATAGTAGGCACTGATCCGTTCCGCATCCTGCCGGAGAACATCCATTTTCAAGACACCGGAAGTTGTCAGCCACGAGATCCACCAACGATGCGTGCCAGTCTGGATAAGGTCCCGCAGCGTTCTGTCGGATACACTGGCATTGCCCTGGAAGGTTATGGCCTCGATGGTGATTTTTTTTCCTTCATCGAGCACGAGTCGCACTTCGGCACCGGCATCTTCGGGGTAACTGATGATTGTATTGACCTCAGTATTGTAATACCCCTTGGATCGGTAGAGTTCCCGGACCCTTTCCGCGGCCTCGTTGACCCTGGTCGGGTTAAGAATGGAGTTGACCGGGATATTGGCGGCGTCCAGGACCTCCTGCTCTTTGATGTTCTCAGCTCCGGAAATGACGACACTGCCGATGAGTGGTTTTTCATTGATCCGAAAAATAATCCTTTTCCCCTGTTCGCTGTCAAGGGCTTCGATCTCGACATTGTCGAAATAGCCCATGGCAAAAACCGAGCGGAGATCCTCCCGCAACGTAGCCGGATCATACATGTCTCCGGGCCTGGTAGAAATTCTCTGGAGAATGGCGCCGGAATCAATGCGCACATTGCCTTCGGGCACGATGGAGGCAACGGTAAAGCGGCGATTGGAATAGGTCAGCATGGCGGCAACGATTTCCTCGGTTATCCGTCCCAGTTCCTCCAATGAACCGGCTTCCCGAAAAGCGGTATACGGGACCTTTGGGGCCAGCATATCATAGATTGCACAGTCAAGGCTGATGTCGGCGCCCAGTGTGGTGAGACTGCCAACAACTATATAATTGGCCCCGGTCCGTTCGGCGACGGCACTGAGGGCAGAGACCGGTGGCGGCCAGACCCCTTCATATTGAATCAGTTGCTCAGCCTCGTTGCGCGAAAGCATGACCTGGCCTTTGGCAGCCGTCTCCCGTTGCAAAATCCTATCGGCGGTACCGGCAAGGGCAGCGGCATCAGGCGCGTTGATCCGGAGCGGCAGGAAGACCGTGTTGGCCTCCAATGCCCTAAGAGCACCAGGGAAAAGGAGCTGGGAGGCAACTCCTAAAAGAACGCATACCAGCAATGGAAAGGTCAGGTTTTTCCGCCAGATGTTTACGATCGACCGCATGGGATGATTCCTGTTGATGGATGTTCCACCGGAAGGGTGCAAGAACACGTTTGCACCCGCCGGTAGCGAGAAAACGGCCGCCTGCCGGCAACCGACCAATCTCCTTGAATTTCGGGAGCCATTATCCTTGATCCGTAAGCGTCCGTCCGTGCGTCAGCTTTGTTGTTGGTGACCGTTCGATTACAGCATATCTTATCGGACGGTTACGGGCAGAAAGGATGGCGTAAAGACGGATACCCCGAAGGGCGCCTGGTGAAGGTATAGGGTACACAGAACCGCCGCACGTATAACCTGATTACAGCACGATATATCTCTAACAGCAACCCGACCGTCACGGTTCAGGATTATGCCATGTTTCCTTGATTTTGCAAGAAATTATCTCGGCTGAGCTGTATTCGCACAGTGTGCAGCCGGGTCTGCACAAATCCGGGAGACCTGTGACTGCTTACAAAACAGGAGCGTGCCAAACCAGACAGGTACATACCCATTGATAGGTTACCCTTGTTCTTCTGCGGACCGCGCCTGCACATATCGATCATCAAGCTGCTTTTCCACCGCCGCCAGCAGGTCGGCAGCAAGCTGTTGTTTGTCAGCGGCCCGATACTCGCCAGTATCCAGCGGTGGACCGATCCGGATATGAATCTCGCCGCTCTCGGGCAGGAATTTTCCCTTG
Source organism: Desulfobulbaceae bacterium (assembly GCA_007121995.1). Taxonomy (GTDB): domain Bacteria; phylum Desulfobacterota; class Desulfobulbia; order Desulfobulbales; family Desulfobulbaceae; genus Desulfobulbus. The sequence continues at coordinate 108 of SKJK01000011.1, read as the reverse complement.
GGCAGAACCTCGTAGGAACCATTGAAACCAACGGGCACAAGAGGAACACCGGCCTTGATCGCCAGGAGCACTGCGCCGGCTTTGAAGTCCCGGACGACTCCGTCTTCG